>CAJLTE010000020.1 GCA_905209435.1 uncultured Blautia sp.
CTGTCAGAGTACAGATCACGATTGTATCTGCAAATACCTCAAAGATACCAAACATGCCCTGTTTTACAGGTTTGCTTGTATCTGCACAGGCATGAGCGATAGATCCTGTACCAAGGCCGGCTTCATTTGAGAAAATACCACGGGAAACACCTTTCTTCATACTGAGGAAAAAGCTTCCGATCACACCGCCGGTTACTGCTGACGGATTAAATGCGCCATAAATAATATCATGGAATACCGTCGGAATTCTGCCGATATTTAAAATAACAACTCCAATTGCAAGTACAATATAAAACAGTGCCATAAACGGAACCAGTTTCTCGGAAACGCTTCCGATTCTCTTAATACCGCCGAGAAGCACCATACCTACCAGTAAAGTGATCACAATGCCCAGAATCAGATTCAGTGTTCCTGTAGAAGAATCAGAAATCACATGGAAATTTACAAGTGCTGTATCAATTGCTGTTGTGATCGTATTTACCTGAGTGGCATTACCTGTTCCAAATACAGTCAGCACGCCAAATGCTGAATAGAGAACTGCCAGGATCTGCCCTTTCTTTCCCAGACCATTTTTAATATAGTACATAGGTCCGCCTACATAATCTCCGTGTCTGTTTCTCTCACGGAAATGTACTGCAAGTGTAACCTCAGTAAATTTTGTACACATTCCAAGGATAGCGGAAATCCACATCCAGAATACTGCTCCCGGTCCGCCGATAGCGATAGCTCCGGCAACACCGGCAATATTTCCAGTACCTACCGTACCTGCCAGTGCAGTACAGACCGCCTGAAACGGTGTCATAGAACCGTCTGAAGCTTCTTTTTTCTTAAAAATTCTTCCCAACGTTGTCTTGATCGCATATGGGAATTTGCGAACTTGAATAAAGCCCGTCCGCAGGCTCAGATAAAGCCCTACGCCGATAATACAGATCATAGCCGGGACACCCCAGATGAAATTATTTACGACGCTGTTGATGGATTCGATTGTCTGAAGCATGATAAATAAACCTTTCTTATGTATATTGGATATCCGGCCTCAGTTCTGACTCTTCCAGTCATCCCCTCCCGGACAGGACACCTGCGGCTTACGCACTCAAAAACGTCTGCATCACACGTGCAATATAGACATAGTTTATCACTTTTTTTTCCGTATGTACAGAAAAAGTTTTCCTGAGATAAAGTATTAAAGTATAAATAATTTCTAACTGCCCTCAGCAGTCAGGTGAATACTATGATAAAAATACCAGATTTATCTGACGTTAGTAATAAATTGAATTCATTTCTTCCTAAAAGTCAAAATAACGTATAAATTTGTCATAATTTCAGTAGCGTTTTCTCGCAAAGTTCCCTATTATAAAGCTAAAGACAAGGATAACTGGAATATTTTTTTACCAGTATCCTTAAACGTTTCAGTTATTAATTTATCATTATTTATCCAACAATAAGGAGGACGAAAAAAATGATCCAGAAATATACCTATGGAAACCCTTTTGAAACAGAAGCGATCGTTGTTTCTGTACCTACTGCAGATGGAACTCCTGCATACGGAACAATCTCCACTGAAAAAGGCTTCTCTTTCACTTATGACATGGACGATAACGATGTTGTCTATGGACTGGGTGAAGCAAACCGTGGTATCAACAAGCGCGGCTACATTTATGAAAGCAACTGTTCCGATCAGCCGGATCACTCCGAAGATAAAATTTCCCTTTACGGAGCACACAATTTCATCGTAGTTTCCGGAAAGCAGACTTTCGGTCTGTTCGTTGATTATCCCGGAAAACTCAGATTCGATATCGGCTACACTCTTTCTGCTCAGTTAAAGATCACATGTGAAGATGCAGACCTTTACCTTTATGTCATCGAAGGTGAAACCCCTTATGATATCGTGAAACAGTTCCGCAAGATCATCGGAAGAAGCTACATCCCGCCTAAATTCGCATTCGGTTTCGGTCAGAGCCGCTGGGGATATACAACTGCTGATGATTTCAGAAAAGCAGCTGACGGATACCGTGAGAATAATATCCCGATCGATATGGTATATATGGATATCGATTACATGGAAAGATACAAAGACTTCACTGTAAATCAGGAGAATTTCCCGGATTTCGAAGCCTATGTAAACGAAATGAAAGAAAAAGGCATCCATCTTGTTCCGATCATCGATGCAGGCGTCAAAGTAGAAAACGGATATGATGTTTATGAAGAAGGCGTTGAGAAAAACTATTTCTGCAAACGTGAAGACGGCAGCGATTTCGTTTCCGCTGTATGGCCGGGCTGGACTCATTTCCCGGATGTCCTGAACGCAGATGCCAGAGCATGGTTCGGACAGAAATACGAACGTCTCATTTCAAAGGGAATCGACGGTTTCTGGAATGACATGAACGAACCTGCAATGTTCTGTACACCGGAAGGCGTTGCTGAATTAAAAGAATACATCAAAGACAACTTCATGGACAAGGAAGAAGCACCTGGATTTACACTCGGTGATAAAGTAAACGCCCTTGCAAACAATCCGGAAGATTACAAACGCTTCTATCACAATGTAAACGGTCAGAAAATCCGCCACGACAAGGTACATAACCTGTTTGGCTATAACATGACCCGTGCAGCAGGTGAAGCATTTGAAAAAATCGCACCTGGCAAACGTTTCCTGATGTTCTCCCGTTCCTCCTATGTGGGAATGCACAGATACGGTGGAATCTGGATGGGAGACAACAAATCCTGGTGGTCACACATCCTTCTGAACTTAAAAATGCTGCCATCCTTAAATATGTGCGGTTTCCTTTATACAGGCGCAGACCTTGGCGGATTCGGCGTAAACTCTACCCGTGACCTTGTACTCCGCTGGCTGGCACTTGGTGTATTCACACCACTTATGAGAAACCACTCAGCTCTGGGAACCAGAGAACAGGAAGCTTACCAGTTCGAACATATCGAAGACTTCCGTCATGTGATCGGTGTCAGATATCGTCTTGTTCCATATCTGTACAGCGAATACATGAAAGCTGCATTAAACGACGACATGATGTTCCGTCCGCTGGCATTCGACTACACAGACGATGCATTCGCAACTCAGGTAGAAGACCAGCTTCTCCTTGGAAACGAAATTATGATCGCACCTGTTTACACACAGAATGCAAAAGGCCGTTATGTATATCTGCCGGAAGAAATGATGTTCGTAAAATTCCTGCCGGATGGAACAATCTCTCAGGAAGTTCTTGAAAAAGGTCACCACTATATAGAAGTTGCCCTGAATGAAGTTCCTCTGTTCATCCGCAAAGGAAAAGCAATCCCGGTTGCTGATGTTGCACAGACAGTAAAAGATATCGACCCTGCTACTATCCGCATGATCGGATATGAAGGAGCTGAATATGACCGTTATGATGATGACGGAGTAAGCACTCTGTAAAACATCAAACTCTGTTTCATGTTTTATCATAAAAAATACTGAAAAAAGCATCTTTCTTATTTTTCTGTACCTGAACATACTCTTTTGTCTGGATACATTTAGAAGATTTACCGACTACAAAATCATAGCCTTCTGCATCTTTCAGTTTTTTAGCCAGTGTAACAGAAACTTTATTTCCTGATACGGTGGCTTTCTGAATTTTGGGAGTTCCTTTTAATACTGGTTTTTCTGGAACTGGTGTCGGACTTGGTGTTGGTATTGAAATTGCTTCTGTTTTAACAGCTTTGCAGACTGTACAGGTATATGTTTTTACTCCTGTGCTTTCTGTTGTAGGCTCTGTTGTTACTACTCCATCATCCCAGCTATGTTCTGCATATCCGTCTTTCTGGGCATTTTCTGTAACATCGCAGCCATCTGCCGTACATTCATGCCAGTGAGCATCTGCATCTGCTGTCCACTCTGTTGACCAGTTATGTTCATGTGATGGTTCTTCTCCATCAACTGTTACTGTGAAATCCGGAAGTACAGAAAACCATCCTGATGTTATCGGAGCATTTAAATTTGGTTCTCCTGAGCCTGATTTTACAATATCACCTCCAAGAACATCTCCCCACCATTCAGTGTAAATTCCATTTTCACTTGTAAATGTATAACTTCCTGCTTCAGTAAATTCCACTTCAAAACTATTATTTGTCGCCAGATCATACTGTGTACAACGACCTACAAATGAACCAAGTTTGTCGTTAGAATAAGATACATACGTTGACTCTGATGGCCATGTACCGGTAGAATAGTAACATGGATTATAAATTGATGCCAGTTTATACACCGGCATTGTGATTCCTGTAAAACTTATTACAGCTGTATCGCCAGCTTCAATCTTTGTTTTTCCAGCATCTTTATTTACTACATTTACTTTAATAAAACGTGCATCAATTACTCTGTATAAAGATCTCTGATTTCCCTGTGCATCTGTTGAAACGATTCCGATAATGTTGCTTCTGTTCTCCAGATTTGCAGTGTATGTTCCATCTGTCCCCTGAATTTCCAGTCCGTTTAAGGTTACTTTCAGGCTTTCTGCTCCTGCTGCAGATGCAGTAAATGTAAACGGTACTGTTTCTCCCTCATTATAATAAATAGTATCATAATGTCTCCAGTTTTTCAGATTGTCACTGCATTCAATTTCTGCTGCACCTGTTTCTCCAACTGTGTATACTGCATAAGCTGTATTTACAGGAGAAATTGCATCGAAATGTTTACCATTTTTATGCTCAAATGCATCGTATGTTACTTTGACAACTGTTGTACCTGCTTTAACCGCAGTTACAACAGCTTTCTCTGTTGACTCTGTTGTATCCAAAGAGACACTGTCACCTTTTATGATTTCAAAATGAAACAGCGGTCTGTCTACATCATTTCCAATACCATTTGTAATTGCCTCTTCCAGTCTTCTCGGATATAAATTGGAGGTATCCCCTACCTGCATATCCTTCTGCTGGTACTGAAGCCAGATATCATTTTGAAAGTCATCATATACCTTTACTTCTGTCTTTACTCCAAGGTATTCCCCTGAAATATCAGCAGCCGGAGCTGCCATTTCATCTGAAAATTCAGGGACTGCTTCATTGTCCGTAAAGTCAGTTTCTTCAGCATCATTAAACAATGTTTCTGAAGATTCATCTTCATTGTCAGTTACTTCTTCCTGAGTTGTCTCAAACTCAGGCTGTGTACTCTCAGCAATCGCATATCCGTCGCTGAAATCAGCTGCCATGGCTGATAATGGTGTACCAAGAACCATAAGGCATACCATTAATACACTGAGAAATGTTTTAAATCTGTTTCTCACTTTTTTCTTCCTCCTTTTTTATGTGTTGATCCTGAAGCAGAAATCGTCCTGCTCCATTAGTGATTCTTATATTTCCACCAGCCTTTCTCAGCTGATTGAAACCATATAAAAAACATTTTAATAATTCATTTTTTTCCACAAAAAATACTCCTTTACAATAGAATATATATTCTCTGTATCGAAGTATCTTATCGTTCGACAAAACCGCAGTTCTGTGCAAATTCATAAACAACATACCGATGGCTGCCAGTAACTCACAATCCATAAAGAGACAGAGAAAACTTCTAATAAAAAGGGTGTTCCTATAAAAAAATTGTACGCTAAAAAAGATCACCCTTTTCATCTCCTATTACGTGTAGAATATGGCGGCAGTCTTAAGCAGGTATTCTGACTCACGCAGTAACATTAATCCTCCCCTTCTCGCAAAAATGCAATGGCTATCGAAGATCAACTACACGTTTACAGCAGCACGACTGTTCAGGATTCCCACCTGATTCCCTCTTAGCTGAAAGACCTGACATCCTGTGTCATGGTCAGTAGAACTTAAAACCGGTAATTGTTAATTATTATGCAATTTTTTTTCATTATAACGTCTTTAAGAAAAAAAGTTCAATAGGCATCCACATTTTCGGGGGATGCCTATTGATTTCGTATCGTTTTTATTTTGATTTCTGTATAAAATTGTATATTTCCATATATGGAACTTTTTTCTCCCGGCTTAACTGTGTAACACTGTCATATTCCGGATAATATTGCTCTTTTCCGTTCAGCATGCAGACTTTCGCCTGTGCTTCGCCCCACGGAGTCTGCACTGTTCGCTGTTCTCTCTGCAGGATTGCGCGTTCCATTTTAATGTAACGTATTCCAATAGTTGTGGTCTCTTCGAAGATGATATTCTGAAGAGTTTCCATATCTTCTTCCTTACAGATCACGTTCAATACCCAGGCAGGTCTGTTTTTTTTCATGAAGGCAGGTACATAATGTACATCTCTGGCGCCTGCTTTCATCAGGCGTTCCATCACAAATCCGAGAACTTCGCCGCTGCAGTCATCAATGTTTGTTTCCATCTTGATAATAGTATCTTTGTTTTCCTGATTTCCAGATTCCGGATTATTCCTGATTTCCAGTTTTTTGAATTCTTCTGTCTGAGCCTTTGCCTTATCACTACCCTTATCCTGTTCTGGGCTTTGTGAAATAATCATCGCCCTAAGGATTCCCGGACACTCGTACTGACGTTTGCCTGCGCCGATTCCGATTTTCTGGATTTCAAATGTTTCCGGAAGTTTATCTTTTGTTTTCACTGCTGCTACGATTGCCGCACCTGTAGGCGTTACAAGTTCACCTTCTACTTCTGTCATTCTCAGATGTAAATGGTTTGCGCTTACCACATTCGCAACTGCAGGAACCGGAATCGGCAGGATTCCATGCTGACAGCGGACAGTTCCGCGGCCTTCACAGAGTACAGGAACAATTATATCTGTAATGTCCAGATTGTCCAGGCAGACTGCTACAGATACGATGTCTACGATGGAATCTACTGCTCCGACTTCGTGGAAATGCACCTGATCTACCGGTACATTGTGAGCTTTACTTTCTGCTTCTGCAAGAATTTCAAAGATTCTTAATGCGATTTTCTTTGCATTCTCTGTCATTGCACCATGTTCGATGATGTGAGTGATCTCTTTCATACCGCGGTGCTCATGATGGTGATGAACGTGAGCAGATTCTGCAGCATGACTGTGAGTATGTTCATGGGTATGTGTATGAACTTCCTCTTCCTCATGTATATGATCATGTGAGTGTTCTGCGTCATGCAAATACGCTGTATTATGTGTATGTGTTGTATCATGTGCATGCTCCACATTGCATGTATATTCATGAACTGCGTGCGTATCATCTTGAATATGCTCAGTTATTTCCTCATGAACATGTCCCTGGTCATTCTCAGAATGATCAGGATGATGTCCATGCAGATATTCCATATCGTGGTCATGATTCTCATGCTCTTTATCCAGCACAACGTCAAAATCGCAGGCATCAATTCCTGATTTCACCACTCTGCTGACTTTCGTCTGGAATCCTGACACCGGAAGACTTTTCAGTACATTGTCAAGAACCTTCTGGTCAGCGCCCAGATCTAGAAGTGCAGCTACTGTCATGTCGCCGCTGATTCCGGAATAGCATTCCAGATATAATGTTTTACCCATAATTATAAGTTCCTCCAGTTCCTATTTCCCGTTTTCTGCCGGAAGATTTCCTTTTTCATCTGCCCCGGCAGCCAGACGGTTAATCTGTGTTGCCAGATAACCGGCACCGTAGCCATTGTCAATATTTACCACTGCAATTCCATTTGCACAGGAATTGATCATGGTAAGAAGCGCTGAAAGTCCGTGCATGCTCGCACCATATCCTACAGATGTCGGTACAGCGATCACCGGTCTGCTCACCAGACCGCCCATAACACTTGCCAATGCGCCTTCCATTCCTGCAACTGCGATTACACAATTCGCACTCTGGATCGTCTCCAGTCTGGAAAACAGGCGGTGCATTCCGCTGACTCCTACATCATAAATACGTTCTACATTTGTGCCAAAATATTCAGCTGTCTGCGCAGCTTCCTCAGCAACCGGGATATCTGCAGTTCCTGCAGAGCAGACTGCAATCTTACCGATACGCTTCTTATCTTTTTTCTCAACTTTTAAAATACGGGAGATTGGATCATATTCCACTTCCGGAAATTTCTCTTTCACCAGTTCATACTGATGCTGTGATGCTCTCGTTCCGAAAACTTCTCCATCTTCTCTATATAATCTTTCAAAAATATTCAGAAGATGCTCATCTGCTTTATTGCTGCAGTAAATCACTTCTGCGAACCCGGTTCTTGCCTTGCGGCTTGTATCCAGCTTTGCATATCCCATTTCTTCATAGCTTTCTTTTTTAAGGATCCGCTCTGCCTCTTCCACAGATACGGAACCACTTTTTACACTTTCAAGAATCTCCTGTAATGTCATGAGTTCCTCCTTGTCTGTATCTCCAAAATCAAGCGGATATTCGCAATCCGCTTCGCTACGTGGCTCTACACCAAATAACTGCTCCGCAGTTTATCAGAAGGCGCTTGCACGCCTCCTGATACAAGCAAGTCCCCACCCACTGCTTATTGCTTTTCGCAATTGAAGCAGGGGACTTACTTGATTTGCTTAAAACATTCATATTTATCAGTCTGGCGTTTTACTTATAACGGAATACCTGCATTGCAACCAGCCAAATGCATCTACTCTTTTCTATGCCGACTAAATCTCAAAAAATTTGCCTTAATCACTTAAAATACTACCTGTATCAAAAACATATAAGCAGCAGTTCCTGCTATAATACTAAGCAGTGTATTTCTTTTCCATAAATGCAATAAAACAACCAGTACACACGCAATCAGCTCAGGAAGTCCGTGAGGCGCTACAATTAAACTCACATTTTTCAGACAATAAACTACCAGCATTCCCATTATCGCATAAGGCAGTACATCTGCCAGATAGTCAATCACCGCCGGTCTCTTCTTATCTCCCCCAAAAACAGCAAATGGAAAGAATCGGATCAACATTGTTACAATAGATGCCACAGCAATGACACCTGCCGCATGAATATCAAACATGTTCCACTTCTCCTTTCTCTTCCATATGCACTACATTTTCTTCAGGTATCTCAGAATTCTCATTCATATTCTTACCGTTCACTTCATCTGAACCTTTTCTGAATTTCTTCATCAGAAGCAATATTATCGTAATACAGATCATCGCCGGAATAACAAAATTACCAGCGCCGAAAATCAGCAGACACACTACTGATGCCGCAACACCAGTAATCGCGCTGGCATGATCCTTTGTACTTTTCCACTGTTCCACAAATACTACCAGGAACAACGCAGTCATTGAAAAGTCAATTCCAGCTGTATTAAAATCCAGTACACTTCCAAGCACAGAACCTATCACACTTCCAAGCACCCAATAAAACTGATCAAATAATGATACCAGAAAATAATATTTATTTCCGTCAACTCCCTCCGGAATTTCCCCGCTGCATACCAGCGAATAGGTCTCATCTGTCAAAGAAAAAATCAGATATGGCTTATACTTCCCAGTGTCTTTATATTTATCCAGCATGGAAATTCCATAGAACAGGTGCCTCGCATTCACCATCAGCGTCATCAGCGCAGTCGCGATCATAGACGCTCCGCTCGTGATCAGATCTATGGCAACATACTGCATAGATCCCGCATAAATAAACACACTCATTGCGATTGCCCAGATTACACCATATCCTTTTGATTCCAGAAGAACGCCGAACCCCATGCCAAGCACGATATACCCCGCCATGATCGGGATAGACTGCTTAAATGCATATTTTGCTGTCATCTCTCTTTTGTCCTCTCCTGTATGTCTCTGTCATTCATCTCAATATTTCAGGTAATAAGACTATCTGCTTTGCAGGCTGCTCATTCTTCATCCTGAAAAGTCCTCTTATCTCTTATCAGAAATTTTCTAAAAAGCTGCTCCAAAGCGCAGATATCATCATTCTTTATCCCTATCAGTACTTTTATTTCCGCGCTGATCATAATCGTCCAGGAAATTATAGTATTCTCCGTCTTTATGATATCCCATAACTGTGCGAAGATTAATATCACGCACACTGTTAAAGATATTTGTCTCGATCACACTGCTGGTATTTCTGAACTGTGCAACCAGCTCTTTCATCTCATCACGCTTAGAACCACGACCGCCTCCACAGCTTACACAATTTTCAGTGAAACGACATGCGCACTGAATAAAGTGCAGTCCATTCGTGTCTCTCCATGCTTTGATCGCAGACTCCTTGATCAGATACATCGGACGGATCAGTTCCATTCCCTCAAAGTTCTGACTATGCAGCTTCGGCATCATGGTTTCCACTTTACCACTGTACAGCATACCCATCAGGATTGTCTCGATCACATCATCAAAATGATGTCCCAGCGCAATCTTATTACATCCCAGTTCTTTCGCATGAGAATACAGATAACCACGTCTCATCCTCGCACACAGATAACAAGGATTCTTCTCAATCTCTGCCACTGTATCAAAAATATCACTCTCAAACACAGTCAGCGGAATTCCCAGAAGTTTCGCATTCTCCTGGATAATCTTCCAATTATCCGCATTATATCCCGGATTCATAACCAGAAAAACTGCCTCAAAATGAATCTTCCCATGTCTCTGCAGCTCCTGGATCAGCTTTGCCATAAGCATAGAATCCTTACCACCTGAAATACAGACAGCAACCTTATCGCCCTCCTGGATCAGCTGATATTCATTCAATGCCTTTGTAAAAGGCCTCCAGATTGTCTTTCTGAAAGTCTTGATGATACTATGCTCAATTTCCTTTGTTTTCTGCTTCTTCTGCTCCTCTGCATCATCCGCCATAAAACGGCTCAGAGAAAGTCTCAGATATGCACGATATCCACCCTCGATATTTACAGCATCATATCCCGCTTCCGTAAACTTCTCCACACACTCTTGACTTCTGTCCCCTGTATGACACAAAACATACACAGTCTTATCCTTATCAACAGACTCCATCTTCTCATCAAACTCATCCAGCGGAATACTTACCGCTCCCGGAAAAGATCCTCTGCTGTACTGATCCGCCGGGCGCACATCCACGATCGTAATTTCAGAAGAATCAATCTTCTCCAGTTCTTCCACACTAATTGTATTCATATATAACCTGCCTTTTATTTCTTAAAATCAATTATTTGCATCTGGCGAATCACTTATATTTCCGTCCAATTCACCAGGAAACATTATACTTGGAAACCCTAATGTAGTCAACAGCTTCCATTGTTCATAGAAGCCATGAAATGCATGTGCCTTGTATTATTTGATTAAAATTCTTTTTTCTACAAATGCAGTCAACCATAATACCGATTTACTTTGACTCTATTTTGTATTTTTTTATTATAAATCAACCATAATACTATTTAGTAATGACTGTAATTACACTTTTGAGGATTTAAGTCATACATGACTTTATTTCTAGTTGACTGTAATTATATCTTTCCTAATTCTGGTCATTCAAATATCTTTCTTCCATTGACTATAATTGTGTGTTTTCTAATTCTGGTCACCCCTACACCATTTTTGTATTGACTGCAATTACGTCTTTTCTAGTTTAAGTCATTCCCGCATCCTTTTTGTATTGACTGCAACTATACTTTTTCTGATTTAAGTCATTCTCGTCTCTTTTCCACATTGACCTCAAGCATCCTTTTTTCAATTTAAGTCATACTCATCCCTTTTTCACACTGACTACAATTACACTTTTTCTACCTCAAGTCATTCTCATCTCTTTTCTATGTTGACTTCAAGCATCCTTTTTCTAATTCAAGTCATTCATAACTCAAAAAAACAGGCAGCATCATCTCTCCATGACACTACCCGTCTTCCTGTTTCTTCTATATTATATAGTTTTCAATCATGTATCAATTCTCAAATTCATCCACATTCTCAGCCGTAACAACCGAAACTCCGGTATCTGTAACCTCACCGCCAAGATCTTCGCCATCCAGCATCCTCACTGCCGCCTTCATAGCCTGTTCTCCCATCTCATGAGGATTCTGTGCCATAAATGCCTGCACCGCATCTTTCTGAACCAGTGCCCTGTTTGCAGAAGAATTGTCAAATCCAACACAGTAAACCTTCGTCTTCGCGTCTCTTGCAGCATTGCCGCAGCCAATTGTAGCAGCTTCATTCGCACCATACATAGCAACTGCCCCATTATTGATCAGGTTTGTAGCCAACTCCTGTGCTTTCGCTGTATCGCCTTCAGAATACTGAACTTCACTCGGAGTAAATCCAGTTCCCTCCAAAGCCTTACAGAAACCATCCACACGATCCACACAGGACTGTACTCCTGCCTGAGCAGATACAAGTCCGATTGTTCCGTCAGTAATCCCGGCTTCATCCAGAATCTTCAACATCTCTTCTCCAGCCTGCTCACCTGCTGCATAATTGTCTGTTGCAAATGTAGCTTCTCCCTCAAAGGTTGCAGGTGAATCTATGTAAATAATCTTTGCGCCATCCGCACTCGCTTCTTTCAATGCCTGATTACATGCATTCGGATCATTAACTGCGATCAGAATCACATCCGAACGATTGCTGACTGCCATATCAATCTGCTCGATCTGTTTTGCATTATCCTTTGTATCCGGGGCATACCAGTTATAATTAATGGTATATCCATCTTTCTCCAGTTCACTGATGGCATCCTCCACACCGGCATTTACATTTACCCAGTGGACATCCATCTGATCCATAGTAATCAATGTCACATTATATTCTTTTTCTTTCTTCGCAGAGCCTTCTCCGCATCCGGTACAGCCAACAACCATTGAAACCAAAATTGCTGCGGCTATCCATTTTTTCATTTTTTCCATAGCTTAGCTCCCTATCCGATACTGCCTGCACTGCACATTTCCATCCAGAGTAAACCGTACCCTTATCTATCTGCTCCTTCTCGTTGTCAGCCTACTTCTTAATCTTAAAAGTTCCGTTACTGCGAACAATATCCATCAATACACAAACAACTACGATCACACCGATTACGATATTTCTGATTGCAACCGGAGCATTGGCAAATGTAAGACCATTCTGAAGAACTGCCCATACACCTGCACCTGCGATTACGCCAACCAGAAGTCCGCTTCCGCCAAGTGTGGAAACACCGCCGATAACTGCAGCTGCAACTGCATACATTTCATAAGTCATACCTGCATCCATAGAGCCCATACCAGCAGCTGCCAGAATGATCAGTCCTGTAAGGAAAGAGCAGAATGCAGATACCAGATAAACCTTTGTCACTGTTCCAAAAACATTTACTCCGGAAAGTCTTGCAGCGTCTACATTAGAGCCAACTGCATAAATATGCCTTCCGCTCTGTGTTGAGCTTAACATATAGTTGAATACGATCCAGATCACGATTGTGATCCATACACCATTGTAGATTCCAAGTGTTTTTCCATAATAGAAAATATTACGGAAAGTTTCGGCAGCACCCTGTCCGATATCACCTGTGTTATAGTTTCCGTTTACGATCTGAGCGATACCACGTCCGATCGTCATAGTTCCAAGTGTTCCGATAAATGGAGGAAGTTTAAACATACCAACCAGTATGCCATTCACAAAACCAATTGCCATACATGCCACAAAAGCTACCAATACTGCAACAACCGGATGCGCACCGTTACACATCAGAGTTGCTGAGATCATTGCACTCATACCAATCACAGAACCGATAGAAAGGTCAATGTTTCCGGTGATGCAGACAAATGCCTGTCCTATTCCGACCAGAAGATACGGACAAATCTGTCTGAGAAGACTTGTCAGGTTGTGTGCAGAAGCAAAGTTCCGATTCATACAGGTAAAGATGATCATCAGAACGATTACACCGCCAAAAGCTGTAAAAACCTGTCCCATTCCTTTTTTTGCTGTTATTTTTTGAAAAATACCATTATTCTCCGCCATGTTATTCTCCTTCTCCTACTTATTTCAGGCAGTTACGCCTCTGCTGCCTTCGCTTTATCTGTAAATCTCATAGCACAGGAAAGAATATTGTTTTCTGTCGCTTCTTCTGCTGTCAGTTCTCCTGTAATGCGACCTTCACACATAACCAGAATGCGGTCGCTGATTCCCATTACTTCCGGCATTTCCGAAGAGATTACGATCACTGCCTTACCCTGTTTTTTCAGTTCATTGATGATCTCGTAAATCTCTACTTTTGCCGCAACGTCGATTCCTCTTGTCGGTTCATCAAAAATGATCACCTGTGAATCTCTCGCAAGCCATTTTGCAACAACGATCTTCTGCTGGTTTCCACCTGAGAGAGTTCCCGCCTCTACTTCCGGACCGGACATCTTGATCGTCAGGGAAGATTTTCCCTTGTTTACCATTTCGGCTTCTTTCTTCCTATTCACTTTTCCGGTCAGCTTCGTGCTGATCAATGGTAAGTTCGGAAGTGCAATATTGTCACGGATAGAAAGTTTCGTACAGAGACCATCTTTCTTACGATCTTCAGGGATCAGGACAATTCCTGCATTGATCGCATCAGCCGGGCATTTCAGCTCCATTTTCTGTCCATTCAGATAAATCTCTCCACCTTCTTTTTCATCCGCACCGAAAATCACTCTGCTGGTTTCTGTTCTTCCGGCACCTACAAGTCCTGCAAATCCAACAACCTCGCCTGCGTAAGCTTCGAAGCTGACATCTTTTACCTGCATTCCGGATTTCAGATGTTTCACTTCCAGAACTTTCTTTCCACGCGGCACCTTTTCTCTCGGAAACTGGTTGGTAATCTCACGGCCTACCATATTTGCGATCAGTGTGTCCATGGTAAAATCCGAGAACTTGCCTTCTGTAATATATTTTCCGTCACGCATGATCGTGACTGTGTCCACGATATGCTGTAATTCCTGCAAACGGTGACTGATATAAACAATAGATTTTCCCTGCGCTCTCAGATCTCTTGTCAACCTGAAAAGTTCATCTACTTCTGCATTGGATAATGCGGATGTCGGCTCATCCATGATGATAATAGCCACATTCAGCATCAGCGCTTTTGCGATCTCAACCATTTGCTGACGTCCTACCGGAAGCTCTGACATGGTTGTGGTCGGTTTCAGATCACGGATTCCCAGCGCTTCCAGTTGTTCTTTCGCTTTCTGGTTCATGGCTTTGTTGTCCAGTTTTCTGCCCTTTTTGATTTCACGGCCCAGAAACATGTTCTCTGCTACTGTGAGATGCTGGCACATGTTCAGCTCCTGATGAATGATCGCAACTCCAAGCTGCTGTGCTTTGGATGTATTAAAATCTTTCTCAATTTTCTGTCCCAGGATTTCGAGTTCTCCCTCATCTCTGGTATAAACTCCGGACAAAATCTTCATAAGAGTTGATTTACCGGCTCCGTTTTCCCCCAGCAGAGCCATTACTTCTCCGGCTCTTAAGGTGAGCTGGACATCATCCAGCGCCTTAACACCCGGGAAACTCTTATGGATATGTCTCATTGCTACAACTACTTCTCCCATATTCTCCTCCTGCCTGCAGTATGTTTTATTACAGATATCGATTCTCTCCCGATCCAATACCTATGAATTCTGCGCTGCTTTACAGCATTTTCAAGTGAATAAATTCACCGCTTCACTCCACAGCTTAGCCGCAATAGCGATACTTTCTGTATCAGTTCTATTTTGCCTCCGGATACTCTGTACAGAGAAGTCTGTATGGAGCCTCATCCTCTTCGATGGTTGGGAATCTTCCCAGTGGTTCATAGAAGAAGTTGTCTGTGTGGTCATCATTCACCATGGAAACCTCACCGATCAGAGACGGGCCGCCCTCCGGGATGATAAATTCATGATACTGATATGGCACCAGTGTAATGGATTCACCATTATGAAGTCTTACAGGCTCACCTGCTTTTACTTTGTACTGACGTCCATCTTTGTAGATCAGAACATCGTTCTCGAAATCTTTTTCAAAAATTTCTCTGCCGTCTTCTGTGCGGTGTACTTTTGTCTGATCTGCATTGTAGAAAGTGAATACAATGTCATTTCCGCCACGGTTGATGATATCTTCCATTTTGTTGATGTGATAATGCATCGGGGATACCTGACCGCTGTCACACATCATGATCTTCTCTGCGTATGGTTTGTTATATTTTGGATTGTGAATGTTGCCGTTACGGATTGTGATCAGTGCAAGCCCCAGAGTATCGAATTTGCCTTCACCGTAATCTGTTACATCCCATCCAAGTTCACATTCACGGATTTCGTCATATTCATGGTTTTTGTCTGCCCATTCTTCCGGTGTGAAGTAAAGGTATGGCGGTAATTTGAATCTGCACTCGTCAAGTAAAGCTTCCATTTTTTTGATTGTTGCATTTATTTCTGAACGTTTCATAATATTAATTCTCCTGAAATTTTAATCTTAATTATCTGTTTTCTCACTGTTTTATCATTCAACAGACAGAAGTTTCTGTCTCAATATCTATTGTCAAACAAATCAATTCATCCACTTCGCTACGCAGCTGATAACTCTCTATTGCGTTTTCGCAATTGAAGCAGGAAACTTATCTGATTTAATTAAATTGTTTCTCAAATTCCTCTACTGCTGCCTGAATCTCTTCGTCCCCATCCAGCACTGTAAATACCAGCTCATTCTTCTCTTTTTCAAACGGTTTCAACATATGTAGATCCCCATTCTTTTCATGAAATCCTCTGCCGTACACACTGGAATTAGATGGTTCCAGACCAATCACATAATCTCCTGCTGCAGTGGATTTCCACTCCATAAAATATGGAAGATTCTTCATATTAAACTGAATTTTCAGTCCAAGCTTCAGATCTGGATTCACTGCCAGCACCCAGGTCTTTTTATCTTTTGTTTTCTTCATATCATGGATAAAAACATACTCCGGTTCGTTCTTTTTCGGCTTATCCATGCGGTCATATCTGTCCTCATGTCCCCTGGAAGTTTCATCCCTTGGAGTTACTTTTTTTGTTGGAATGTAGAGCTTCATTGCAGGTGTCAGGAATGGATATCCCAGATTGATGTGATAGAGAAGCATCAGCGGTTCATCCCTGTATGCTTCATTCTCAATCTCATCCGTTACTTTGATAGATTTACTTCCTGCAACAGATTCAATTGAACGTCTAAGCACCATATTTTCTCCGAAAAGTTCCGCTTCTCTCATAGTTCCTGATACCTTAAGCACCAGTCCGTCTTTCGTCCATTCCTGGCTTGAGGAAACTTCTTCTGCAGGTGTGGTACGGATTCTTCCATGCATTGGGAACTCACCAGTTTCGTTTTTGTATGGTGCACAAATATTCTCCATTCCAGCTGTAAAGAACAGGCCGCCCATAATGCTTCGAAGTGCTTCCTGACCATTGGTATCGTAATGATTCCTTCCCTGAAGTCCCGGTTTTGACAGAAAATTCATGTTAATCCCCTTGTAAGAAAATCCGGCTACATCCAGACATTTATCGCACATTACCTGATATTGAAGACATTCATTCTTTACATCAAACATCCGAAGTCCTGTGCTTCTTCCTTCTTCGCAAGTTACCTTGCGGATGTATGCCATCTGCTGCATACTTCCCACATACTGATATAATTCTTTCTTATCCATAATTCTCACTCCAGATTTGCGTGATACTGCCAGAGAGATCTCATATCCAGATGTCTCTGCTCAATGATCATCTTCGCAAGTACATCTCCAACCAGCAAAACGGCCTGCTCAAACAAAGAAGTCATCGGCTGGCAGGAATCAATTTCGTCTTCCAGATAATTCTTGGTACGGACCGGGATTCTTACCATAAAGTCTGCAATGTCTTTCATCTGACTGTTCGGATTGGAACCGATATGTACGATAGTGCAGTCTACCGTTTCTCTTGCTTTCTTTGCAATTCCCAGTGGGAAAAGGGATCCGCCGGAACCAGATCCAACGATCAGCAGATCATCTTTCTTGATTGCCGGTTCATTGATCTCGCCAACACAGTGAGCCTTGATTCCAAGGTGCGCAAATCTCTTACATACACACTGCAGTGCAAGCATGACACGTCCGACTCCTACGAAAAATACCTGATCTGCTTTTAGGATTTCCTGTGCAAGTCTCTCCAGAGAAGCAGGATCTACACTCTCCAATGTTTTCTTCAGTTCTGCCAGTACTTCTTCACTGGCCTCATCATATCTCTCTGCAAAATCTGACATTTCTCTCAACCTCCGTTTTTACTTTCCGATTACAGATGCACGAAGTTCATTTAACTTCTTAAGACTCTCTTCCATGTTATTTCTGTTGATACAGGTGCTTCCTGTTACGAAGATATCTACATCATCTTTTCCATAAGTTTCTATATTAAGAGGGGAAATTCTTCCATCTACCTCAATCTTTGTGTCCAGTCCTCTGTCATTGATCATCTTTCTCAGCTCTCTGATCTTTCGGTCTGCGTATGTAACCTGTTTCTCACCTTTCACAAATGCATATCCCGGATTGATCAGCATCAGAAGAACTGTATCGCATTTTTCCAGTACATATTCCACTTCTGTCAGAGGAGTAGATGGTTTTAATGCAACTCCGGCTTTCACACCTTTTGCATGGATCCGGTTGATCATTCCATCAATGTGCGGCTGTGTTTCTCCATGAAAAACGATCTGGTCTACACCAATATCCAGAAGTTCGTCTACGAAGAAGTCCTGCTCTGTTACCATCACATGACAATCAAAAAACAGATCCGTTTTTGCTCTTAACTGTCTGACTGTATCAAGTCCCAGCGGCATGCTCGGACTAAAATGTCCGTCCAGAATATCTACATGCAGCATTTTGATTCCATTGTTTTCCAGTGTCTTTACTTCTCTCTCCAGATTGCACATATCCAGGCAGATCAGTGACGGAGAAAGGATACAGGATTCATTCCAGATTTCTTTCATAATGCATTACTCCTTATCAGTTCTTCTATTTCAGCTCTTGTCGGCAGTGACGAGATTGCTCCTTTTTTCTGTACACATAAGGCTCCGGAATAATTTCCGTATTCCATTGCTTTTCTCAATGCTTCCTCTGTGATATCAGTAGTTTTCTTAACTCCCTGGATCAACAGGCTTGAAAGAAAACCACCCCAGAAAGCATCCCCAGCTCCTGTTGCATCTACAGCTTTTACTTTCTTGCCCGGGATGGAGAATACCTCTCCTTTAAAGAAAACTTTCGCTCCCTCGCTTCCCAGTGTGAGGACTACAGTTGTAAGTTCATTCTCCTGCATTACTTTCTCAATGTTGTCCTCCCCTCCAACCATGTCCAGTTCTTCCTCTGAAATCTTAAGGATATCTACATATGGGAGGATTTCATGTACTGCATTGATACATTTATCTTTCTCATCCTTCCACATCAGATTTCGATAGTTGATATCGAAACTTACAATTTTCTCCTGATGGTGTCCGTACTGCATCGCCTTTCGTGTTGCGCTTGCAACCGGCTCTGCAGATAAGGAACAGGAACCTGCGTGAATGATCGTTGAATCATCAATATCTTTCTCTTTCACATCGGTTGTTCTCAGAAACATATCTGCTCCAGGCTTTCTTGCAAATGTAAATGTTCTCTCACCATTCTCTGCAAGTGATACAAAAGCCATTGTTGTAATCGCGTCTTCGCATAAGTTATCACAGATTACTTTTACATGTTCTTTTTTCAATGTATCTACCAGAAAACGCCCAAAGTCATCATCTCCAACCTTGCAGCACATTCCGGTCTCAAGTCCGTTTCTGGCCGCTGCAATGGCCACATTTGCAGGTGCACCGCCTGCATTCCTTATATATTCACCCTCTTTTTCACCAGATATAAAGTCAATCACCATTTCTCCAATACTGTATATGTCCATGTCGTTCCTCCCTTCGTTATCTTTAACTGCATTATAGCACGCTATTTAGTAATGTCAAGACACTATATTTGTTTTCATCACTTTTCATATAGTTAAAGCACTGATTTTATGCTGTTTTCACAATATTTTTCCAGAATTGTATCTTCCATATTGATTCTATTTATTCTACTTTTTTGTTCGTTTTGTAGGTATTTCAGTTATTTTAGTTATTTCAAATTACTTTATATTATCAATTTCTTATAGTCTGAAAGCCAGACCACCAAAAACACTCTCTTCATGGCTTACTCATAACCCAACAACTGCCTCTCTGTTTATCACAAAAAAAAGAATCCTGATAACGTTTCAGACAGAATCATCATCTATCTTCCACTTATCAGGATTCTTTTTATATGAATATGTGTATAGCTTACATAAATAATTACTGCTCACTCTGTTCTCAGTAATACATTTTACGTTGTATATCTCGATATTTTGACATATCACATGTCAAAACACCTCATGGGATAGCAGCATATGAACAATCACCATAACGATCCGACTAAAACATTTCCCCCTGAAAATACTTGGTCAACATATTGCAGACCGCCCCCATAACCGCCGTCGTCTCAGAATAAAACGCCGGAACCACACGAATCTTTGTCTGCTTATTGCTAAATTTCCTGCTGTTAATCTCCTCCTCCAGCATATGTAGATACTTCTCCGGCCACCATGCACCGTTATGCCCCAGAATAATAAGCTCCGGATTCAGAATATTCACCGCACTCACTAACCCGGCCGCAAGTTTTTCCACCAGATCCTCAAAAATCGCACTGATTTCCGGCTGCTCCCAAAGCTGGCAGAACGTCTTATAATCATAAAACTTCCCTGTCGCTTCCCTCATACGTTTCAACACAGTCGCTGAATTAAGATAAAGTTCCAGGCATCCCTTATTTCCACAAACACACCGCTCTCCCTTATAATCAATGGACAAATGTCCGATCTCCGGTGTATATCCCGAACTGCTCTGATACGTCTCATTATCTACAATAATTCCACATCCAACACCATTCGCAAGCCCGATCAGTAAAATATCCTTACTGTCCCGTCCATTTCCAAACATCTTCTCAGCCAGCGCTGCACTCTGATTATCATTATCACACACAACCGGAAGACCATATCTCTCCTTCAGCAACTGCATCACCGGCACATCATGAATTCCATTGAAATACGGCGGTGCCTCGATCACACCCTCAATCACATCCAACGGTCCAACAGACGCAACACCAATCCCACTAACATTCTCCGCACCATAAAGCATCTGATCCACAAGACTGTAAACCGTCTCCATCAATTCCTCTTTATCCTTCCAGTTCTGATACACCTTCTTATGCTGCAGAATCTCCAGCTTCATATTACACAAAACCGCCTCACAATAATCCCTCATAATCAGAACCCCAATCACAAGCGGCGCAGTCTCCGCAATATCCAGCCCAATCGGATTCCTCCCCAGCTCCGCATTCTCCTGCTTCCTAGTCTCAATCAGAAAACCACTCTCCATCAACTCCGTAACCATCTTAGAAATCGCCGTCTTCGTCACTCCCATAGCCTTAGACAACTCAATCCTGGACCCACACCGTCCCGTAGCAATCAACCTCAGAACAGTCCCCCTGTTTTTCCTCTTCATATCTTCTCTATCTGCATTCACGTTCTCTCTACAACTCCCATTCCAAAATATCTTTCCAATTCAAATCTACTATTTTCCATACCATCATAACCATATTCCATTCAAAAATCAAGTCAGTTTACTAACATATTTCACGCTAAATTTCTCTCTCCCTTTTATACCTCCAACCATCTTCCCCCCACCACAACTCCGCAAGAATTTTGCGCAAAGCACAAAATTCTAAGACATACTTCTATACTTCTTTTCCACATCCAACACACAGCGCCGAAAAATAGTTTATTTCGTGTGCATTTGCAGGATACTTAGATATTCTAAGCTGACAAAAATCTGCGTTATGAGTAAAATGACACACTGTCTGAGCCGCAGGCGAGTTTGTGTCATTTTACTCATGCTTTTAGCAGATTTTTGCCAGCTTAGAATATCTTAGTGTCCGAAACCGCACACGAAATAAACTATTTTTCGGCGCGTCCCTGATAAAAAAAGATGTGCACCATACCACCTCTGGTACAACGCACATCCCAAATAACCTCTTCCTATCTTCTACACTCCGCAGTCAAATCTTTAATAACCTCTCCCGCAATGATCAATCCCACCACAGACGGCACAAACGCCACACTACCAGGAATATCCCTGCGCTCCGTACACTTATGCTTCGCCCCCGGAGGACAAATACAATGCGATCTGCAGCTAATCGCCATATCCTCAATCGGCCTGATCGGCTGCTCCTCAGAATAAACCACCTTCAGCTTCTTAACCCCACGCTTCTTCAACTCCCTGCGCATAACCTTCGCCAACGGACACACCTTCGTCTTATAAATATCCGCTACACGAAACGCACTCGCATCCAGCTTATTTCCAGCACCCATACTGCTGATGATCGGAGTCCCGGACTCTTTGGCTCGCATGATCAGTTCAATCTTCGCAGTCACAGTATCCACTGCATCCACCACATAATCATACTCACTAAAATCAAAATCTGCCGCATTCTCCGGAAGATAAAAGCACTTATGGATTCTCACATCTGCCTTCGGATTAATTTCCAGGATCCTGTCTCTCATTACCTCAGCCTTGTACTGGCCTACTGTCTTTCTGGTAGCAATGATCTGTCTGTTAAGATTAGTCAGGCATACCTTGTCATCATCGACCAGATCAAAAGAATATACGCCGCTTCTCGCAAGTGCTTCGCAAACATATCCTCCAACCCCTCCGATTCCAAATACTGCCACTCGGGAGTTCTCCAGTTTATTCATTGCTTCTTTTCCCAGAAGAAGCTCTGTTCTTGAAAATTGATTCAGCATAGTTCCTCCATTTCACTTTTTTGTTCTGTCCGGTCACTATCATGATCAGAACAGCAACCGCCTTTTATCTTCTGCTATTACTTACGCTGCCATTTTAAATATCTGATAATCGTCTCTGGATTGAACCACAGATTCTGTGTCATTCTTCTCCATTTCCTCTCTCATTCTTCCAACCCTGTTACCCGTAATATAGGCTGCTCTGCACGCCAGGATCAGGAAAACGATCAGCAAAAACCAGAACCAGATTCTTCTTTTGTTTTTTATAATCAACCGCTTCATAGTTATACGCCATTTTCCTCTTAAAAATTAGTGCAGGAGGATTTCTCCTCCTGTCAGATAACTCTGTGTAACCTCAGTTACTTCGAAAAAGCAAGATACGCTGCTCCGATCAGTCCAGAGTCTTCATTTAATGTAGATTTTCTTACTTTAATAAATGGTCTCTGCGCTTCATAAACTTTGCTCTTAACCAGTTCTTCCACTTCCTGCACAAAACCGTCTACCTTAATTGCTACTGATCCACCCAGAATTACGATATCCGGGTCAACAAGATTATAAATCGCCGCGATGAAATTGGCAAGATGAACTTTTGCATCTTTCATAATTTTCTGCGCTGTTTCATTTCCTGATAGCGCCAGATCATTAACTTCACCCGCATGTTTTACATCCAAGCCTGCTTTTCTAGCTCTTACTGTAATGGCAGTTCCACTACTGATTGCCTCAATTCCGCCTGGAAGAATCGTTCCGTGAGACGGACCGTCCTGCATCATGATCGTATTCTCTACTTCATTCGCCCATCCATGAGCTCCCTGATAAATCTTCTTATCGATTACAAAGCCTGATCCGATTCCTGTAGAAATAGTTAAAAACTGAACAAATCTGTAATTTTTTCCCTCTCCCGCCACAGCCTCGGCAAGAGCAGCCAGATTTCCGTCATTGTTCAGATATACCGGAATATGGATCATATCCCTCAGTTTCTGAGCTACCGGTAAATGATACCAGTCTCCTCTGATATTCGGAGGTGTGATAATCTTCTCATTTACCAGATCAAGCGGTCCGGGGCAGGACATTCCCGCACCCACAATTTCGCAATCGTATCCTTTAATCACATCTGCAATCTTTCCCAGTGTTTCCTCCGGACTCTCCGGATTTGTAGGAAATTGCTGTCTGTCAGTGATTTCCAGATTCTCATTAACAAGTGCAACTCTCGTATTTGTTCCACCGATATCAATAGCTACTGCATATCTCATAATAAATTCCCCATCTGTATTTTTCCCCGAAAATACAGTTTTCCCTTTCTTTTATATAATATTTTGCTGTTACTGAATATGGAATAAACAGTAACGCTTTAGCTACGCCTAGTACATCATTTCACCTGTGCGATCAGGATCGCAGGCAAGTAAACGGCATAATTATTTCAGGCTCATCTTTAACGTCTTAATTTCATATGGCTTAATACAGAAAGAAACTGTATTATCTGTATGAGATACCGGATGTTCATCCTCTTCCAGAAGATTACACTCAGCCACATCTGTGATTTTCTCGCCACAGGTAAGAACTACATTTGATCTTCTATTGTGGCACTCATACAAACGGACAATCAGTTCTGCTCCGTTTTCCGCTTTCTTAATGGTTTCAATCACTACATTATCCTGATCAACTTTGAACAAGGAATATTCTGCAACAAGTTTTCCGCCTTCGTTCTTCTTGACAGTAGCAGTCATCGGATTATTCAGCTCATACGCCTGAGCAACCGTACCGGCATCAGTCCAGTTTTCTGCGTGAGGATAAATAGAATATGTAAATTCATGGTGTTCTTTATCTGCTTCCGGATTCGGATGAATTGCAGATTTCAGCATAGAAAGTCCGACCTCACTTCCCCGAACGCTTACGCCAAATTTGCAGTCATTCAGGAAACTTACGCCATATCCGTCTTCACTTACATCCATCCATTTATGATGACATACCTCAAATTTAGCGAAATCCCATGATGTATTTGCATGTGTCGGGCGTTTTACGTTGCCATACTGTATGTCAAATGTCGCCTCATTTGTATGCACATCTACAGGGAAATAATCCTTAACAAAAATCTGATGTTCTTTCCAGTCAATAATATTTCTGATATCAATTCTTGGAATATCATGATACAGATAAATTTCCTGAACGATCACAGAGTCCAGATATTTTCTCTCAATCCTTACGCACGCTCTTACAGGTCCATTCTCTGTCACTTCCATAGAAGAAACATCGTCAATTTCCCATGATTTCTCTGTATAATAATTGTTTACATCCCATGCGTCGTAATTGTGCGGACGATCCTCATAACTGATGATTACATTACCGGCTTTTCCTTCTTTAAGTATCTGTCTCTTCGCTGATTTATCATAAATCTTTGCAAACTGGCCTTTTTCGTTATAATCAACTGCAAACCAGTCGTTCTCCATATGTTTTACGGAAACATCCATAATGGTTTCTTCTGCATGCTCTTCTCCATCTTCCAGGACGAATGTCTTATATCCTTTAGACGGCACACCTGCTGCAAATATATATACATCTCCTGCTTTCTGGATTGCAACTGTTTTTCCGTTATCTTTCAGTACTGGATTCTTAATCTCTTCAGGGCAAACAAAAGAAACAATTCCCGGAACTTCACCGCTGTTCGGATTAAATACAACCACTGCATGTAAAGGTGCATCTACATTCTTTACGATACTGCCGAGGGACCCATCTTTCAATTTCTTATTTTCTGCAAAAATCTTCTCATATTCTGCCTTCGAATCATCATATACTTCTTTAATGGAAGAACCTGGCAGAATATCATGGAACTGATTTCTGAGGATTACTTCCCATGCATCATAAAGCGCATCTTTCGGATATGTAGTTCCTGTCAGTAATTCATCCATTACCGCATAAGTTTCTTCATCCTGATAAGCAAGCTCTGCTTTTCGGTTATACTTCTTATTTCTTGCCATAGAAGTATAAGTTCCTCTGTGATATTCCAGATATAATTCTCCTACCCATGATGGAAGATATTTGCTGCCTTTTGTCTCTTTGTCCAGTCTCTCGAAGAAATCAAGCGCTGTAGACATTTTTGTTCTCGGGCATCCCGGGATTCCCAGTCTTATACGCCGCTGGTTTTCCAGTTCTTCTTTCGACGGGCCACCGCCGCCGTCACCAAATCCAAAGCTGCAGAGAACTTCATCATTCAGATCTTTCTGACTGTAGCGGGCCCATCCACCTTTCATCTGGCTTGGATTCAGGTAACCATTATAAGTTGTAAAATGCTCTGTTTCCGTACCGCCTTCCACAGCAGCTTTATTATATTCTCTGGTAGGAATAAAATGAGTCAGTACTCTGCTGCCGTCAATGCCTTCCCACTCAAACGTATCATACGGCATTTTATTAAATTCATTCCAGCTGATCTTTGTTGTCATGAAATACGGAATTCCACATTTCTGTATGATCTGAGGCAGAGCTGCTGAATATCCGAATACATCCGGAAGCCAGAGGATCTTATTGTCAGTTCCGAATTCATCTCTGAAAAATTTCTTTCCATGCATAAACTGACGCACCAAAGCTTCCCCTGACGCCAGATTACAGTCTGCTTCCACAAACATACCGCCTTCTGTTTCCCAGCGTCCTTCTTTTACGCGCTCTTTAATCTGTGCATAAACCTGCGGTGCGTTTTTCTTTACAAATTTGTAGAGTTGCGGCTGGCTGGACATGAAAATATATTCCGGATATTGTTTCATCAGGTTCAGTACAGTTGAGAAGCTTCTCACAGCTTTATCTTCTGTTACCCTTAATGTCCATAACCAGGCACAGTCAATATGCGTATGACCTACGCAGCAGATCACTGGTTTCTGCTCTTTATCACAATGTTTCTCATAGAACTCTTTTGTAATAAATTCCTGTGCTTTTTCAAGGCTCGCATAATATTCCGGTGAACCTTCTTTTCTCATGTCCACAAAATTCAGGGAATCATTTAACGCCTGAATAATCGTAATATACGCTCTGTCATCTGTATTTAACAGACGTGCAGTTTCATATGGTACAGACAGATCATAGAAATATTTCTCTGTTTTTCTGTCCAGAACTTTTAATCTGGAATCCAGCTTCAGGCTGAAATTCTGATCTCCGGTAAACGCAGAGAGGATAATTCTGTACTGTGTTCCGGCTTTTGCCTGTTCTGCAAGAATGATTTCTCTGTGATTGATATCAAGTCCTTGTACAAGCGTGCCATTTACATAAATTGTAAACTGAGGATTTGTTGCATCCCATTCGCCTTCTTTTCCTGTCCGAAGTTCATATACGACACATTTTCCTTCAAATTCTTCCGGAATCGTTACGAATGTTTCAAACCAGTAATACTCTCTGTGACCGCCCCAGATTTCTGTATTTGCAAATTCTTCCCATCCAGAAGTATCAAGATTTGCTACGTCCTCAAATCTCTGATCTGTTTTGATCATACGATACTTCTTGATTGACATACTCTCCGGATAAATCTGGTCTTTTATATATTCCAGCATTTTGCCAATGCGTTCTTTAATAAGAACCATCTTTTCACCCTCCAGTTATTCCCCATCAGGAAATTGTAATTTACTGCTAAAAGAAATTTTTGCTGTCAATATTTCTCCAATATACCTATGTTGTGTCAAGTGTATCACAGAAAAAGGAATCCCGCAATGCGGGATTCCTTCAGTATCACAGGGGATATTTTACTGATTATTATTTACTCTGTACCCAGTAACTTTTGCTGACTTATCTGATTTTGAATTTACTATTATATTTGCAGATATTAGTCTTATTTACTTCTCATACAGTCTGTGAGCTGTGCTGAGTAAAGTTTACAAACCGGAAATATTTGTCCATCTTGTCACCTATCAGGCCGATTACTTTTCCCATGGTAAATGCCGCCAGCACAGTTCCGATACCCAGACCATTAATATGTCCCAGGATCAGTCCGGTCATACAGGCAGTAATTGTCAGGCAGATTACATCAAAAGATACCTTAATCTTAGAATATTTTACTTTTGTAATTGCTGACAGTTCACGAGGAAACAGATCCGTAGGAATAATTGGCAGACCACATCTGTTGGAAAGTGCGATTCCCACACAGATCAACAGATAACTGATCACAAAATATAACACTCTGAGCGGGATTGTCTTTGGCAGAACATTGATCCACGCCTCATTAACATCCAGAAGTTCACTGAATGCAAATCCAACAAGAAAACTACACAGATAAACAGGTACAAATTTTTTTCTCAGTATCATTAAACTTAAGATCAGAAGCGCCTGAAAAATATAAGTCCATGTTCCCAGTGTGATTACCGGAAATACTTTCTCAAATGCATAAGGGACACTGGATATGGCAGATATTCCGGAACCGGAATACAGCATCAGGATAACTGCAAGACTGTTGATCATAACTGCGATCACCAGTGCCAGCTCCCCTCTGAAAATATGTCTCGAATCTTCTTCTCCGTTTGTTTTCATAATAAACCTCTCTCCTCATTGCACACAAAAACAAGGGACCGCTGTCAAAAAGTATCTGTTTGTTTTGTTATACTTTTTCCTGACGGCAGACCCTTGTATGTGTCTTTGAAATTTATATTTTTGTTCTTATATTATTGTTTTTCAGATATTATTCTACGATGCAGACACGGATCATGTTTGTTCTACCCGGGATACCAAGCGGTACACCACCGGCAAATACAACAGTGTCGCCGACTTTTACAAGTTTATGTTTCTGTGCTGCTTCGATTGCTCTCAGGCAAAGGATCTCAGAGCTGTATTCTTCTTTGATGAGCATTGGGTAAACACCCCATGACAGATTTAACTGACGCAGAACTCTCTCAGAACTTGTGCATGCACCGATCAGACATCCTGGTCTGTGTTTGGACATCATATGTGCTGTACTTCCTGATTTGGTCACTGCCAGGATTGCACGAGCCTTCAGGTCGATTGCTGTCAGGCAGGTTGCGTGTGCGATCGCGTTTGTGATATCCGGGTTCTCATTTCTGTCTGTTTTCTTGAAGATTGTATTGTAATCAATATTCTGTTCCATATGCTCTGCAATACGACTCATCATCTGAAGTGCCTGTACCGGATATTTACCGGCTGCAGTCTCTCCGGAAAGCATAGTAGCACTTGTTCCCTGGAAGATCGCGTTGGCAACGTCTGTAGCCTCTGCACGGGTTGGTCTCGGATGAGAGATCATAGAGTCAAGCATCTGTGTCGCAGTGATAACCGGTTTACCTGCTGTGTAAACTTTCTGGATGATTTTCTGCTGGATAACCGGTACATATTCCGGCGGAATTTCAACACCCATGTCACCTCTGGCGATCATGATTCCATCTGCTGCTTCGATGATTTCATCAATATTGTCAACACCCTGCTGATTTTCAATCTTGGCAATGATCTGAATCTCCTCGCCGCCATTCTCTTTCAGAATCTTTCTTACTTCACGGATATCATCAGCAGTACGTGTAAAGGATGCTGCAACAAAATCAAATCCTTCCTGAATACCGAAGAGAAGGTCATCATAGTCTTTCTTACTGATAAATGGCATTTTCAGATTAGCGCCCGGAACATTTACACCTTTCTTATCACCAATCACACCTGCGTTGATAACTTTACATACAATATCTTTTCCTGCGATATCCTGAACTTCCAAGTCTACAAGTCCATCATCAACCAAAATGTGTCCGCCCGGCTGTACATCCTTATAAAGTTCTTTATAAGTAATGCTTACATGCTCATTGGTTCCTTCGATATCTTTATTTGTAAAAGTAAAAATCTGTCCTTCTTCCAGAGCAACCTTACCATCCTTGAAACATCCAAGTCTGATCTCCGGTCCTTTTGTATCAAGAAGTGCTGCAACAGGTCTGTCATATTTCTTACGAAGTTCTCTCAGTTTCTGGATACGTCCTCTCTGCTCATCATGAGGTCCATGTGAAAAGTTGAAACGTGCTACATCCATTCCTTCTCTCACAAGCTGTTCCATAACATCGTCTTTATCAGTAGACGGTCCCATTGTACAGATAATTTTGGTTTTTCTCATTTAATCTTCCCTCCAACTGTTGATTGTATCTATTATCCCTGTCAATATTATGTAAAAAATTACTTTTCTCTCGATTTCCGGCAGAATCACCGAATAAAAAGAGTTGCAAAATCTGTCAACTTTTTTGTTTCTGCCAGCAGATTTCTTAACAGTTTCTATAGTAATGAAAAACATTAAGTCAAATAAAAATTACCATTATTGAGACTATCTGTCAATATTGAATTTCGGTTTATTTTTGTTAGTATTTGACAAAAAAATAACATACTTTTATTGCAAATGTTACATATATTTTGGCAAATCTGACATTTAAAATTCCTTTTAATTCACCGCCTGCTCTAAACAGATAACTGCTTCATATTTATTTATCAGATTTAATCAAAACCCAAAATCTGCATAGTCTTCCGGCAGGAATCTGTGGTAAATAATATGGCATCCTTCATCTTTAAAACAATAATAATAAGGATCTGATCCATCGTCAAAGCGGATCATCACATCAAACTCCCCATTATCCATCGGCTCAGTAACAATCTTATCAGAATAAGAATAAAACAGCTCCCTGATCTCATCCATCGTGCATCCATGTCTGCCGACCAGCTCGATCAATGCCTTGATAAATTCATTATCTTTCATATTATTATGCACATATTCTGACGCTTTATCCGAAACTGTGAAGCAAAAACGATCTCCTTTGTGGGAAACTACTACTTCTCCAAATTTCTCCTCCATATAGCCAGGAAAATCTTTTAAAATTTCCATCATACCCGCTGCATCTGCCTTACTTTCAAAAAAGTGATTCAGAGAACTCAACGGATAATAAAGGCTTATCTTTTCTTTCATATATCCAAGTTTTGCCTGCTCCTCTTTAATCACATCGATCAGACTTGTTTCTAATCTATTATAATTCATCTATAATTCCTCCTGAAAATTTGTTTTTTTGCCTTTTTCTGGTTAATATTTTATCAGACATTATCCGAAAATCAATGGATTTCTTTCCCAATCAGCTCCTGATACCCTGATTTTAAATGTATTCTTTTTCGTACAAATTTAACACCAGCAAAAAAGCAGAAGATTTCTCCCCTGCCTTTTAATGTCTGTATAAATTTTATCTGGTCGTTCCCCAGAAAATCAGCGCCAGCATTCCGGGACCTGTATGAGCTCCGATAACAGGACCGATATCTGCAATACGTACTTCTGCGTCCGGATATTTAGAAAGTACAGTTTCTTTCAGCTCAAGTGCTGTTTCCATACTGTCTCCATGACCAATCACTACCAGTTTTCCAAGTTCCGGCAGCCATCCCTGCTCCATCTTTGACAGCTGCAGTTTGAATGCCTTTTTTCGTCCTCTTGGCTTGTCCATAACTTTCAGTGTACCGTCCTGTGCCACATGAAGCAACGGCTTGATATTCAGAACAGTTCCGATAGCAGCAGATGCTGCAGAAATACGTCCTCCGTGACGCAGATGATCCAGCATATCTACAGTGAACCAATGGCATACCTGCAGTCTGTGTTCCTCTGTCCACTTCTGCAATTTCTCCATGGACATTCCTTCTTTCTGCATCCGCAGTGCTTCACGGACAATAAAACCTTCTCCTACCGAAGCACATAAGGTATCCACACATATGATCGTTCTTTCCGGATACTTTTCCTTCAGGTCTGCAATTGTCATATTTGCAGTATTATATGTACCGGACAATCCGGATGTAAAACACAAATAAAAGATATCCTGTCCTGCCTTCAGTACAGGCTCAAAATGGTCATAATAAGACTGAGGATTAATCTGGGACGTAGAAGCAAATTTTCCTGCCCTCTGCATTTCATAAAACTGTTTTACAGTAAGATTTCCTCCCGGTCCAAACAGAAAATGTTCTCCTCCGACCTCAACCTGCATAGGAATAATCTCCAATTTCGGATACCCCTGCAGCATTTCTTCACTGATATCAGCTGTTGCATCTGTAAAAATCTGATATTCCATAAGCCCTTCCCCAAGTTTCTTTCATATTAATCCCAGTTCTTACGTCCATAACGCAGTGTCACATCATGAATCTCTTTCTGGAGTTTCTTTGTGAGATCTCTCTTCTTAATTCTCCACTTCCAGTTGGTTCCGACTGTAGAAGGTTTGTTCATTCGGAATCGGTTATCCAATCCCATATAATCCTGCATTGGAATTACGCAGACTCTTGCACTGCTGCGCATGATCAGACTGATAAAGCATTTATACAACTCTTCTTCCGGTGTTGCATGATCACACAGATAATCCCTTGCCAGCTTTCTCTCTGCTGCTGTAATGCTCTTCCACCATCCCACAATTGTTTCATTGTCATGAGTTCCTGTATATGCCACACAGTTCTCCGGATAGTTATGTGGCAGATAATCGCTGGCACATCCTGAATCCCTGGAGTCAAACGCAAATTCCAGAACTTTCATTCCCGGAAATCCACTCTCATAAACCAGATGGCGTACAGAATCTGTCATATATCCTAAATCCTCTGCGATAACCTGTTTCCATCCAAGTGCCTGCTCAATTTTACGGAACAGATCGATTCCAGGACCTTTTTCCCAGTGTCCGCCTCTTGCATCCGTATCTCCATATGGAATTGAGAAATATTCATCAAATCCGCGGAAATGGTCGATTCGCACAACATCATACAATCTGAAGCAATAACTCATTCTGGAAATCCACCACTGATATCCTGTATCTCTGTGGTAATCCCAGCGGTATAAAGGATTCCCCCATAACTGGCCTGTTGCAGAGAATCCATCCGGCGGGCATCCTGCCACTGCCAGCGGTACATTGTCCTGATCCAGCTGGAACAGTTCCGGATGTGCCCACGCATCAGCACTGTCCATGGCAACATAAATCGGAATATCTCCAATGATCTGGATTCCTTTTGAATTTGCATAGGATTTCAGTTTCATCCACTGTTCATAGAACTTAAACTGCATATACTGCTGGAACTCGATATCAAAATATAATTCCTCGCGATAATAATCCATGGCATTGTTCCAGCGAAGCCTGATATCCTCAGCCCATTTCGTCCATTCTACCCCTCCGAAACGGTCTTTTACCGCCATAAACAAAGCATAATCAGAGAGCCACCAGCTGTTCTCTGCTACGAATTTCTGGTAATCAGGATTCTTACTGATATCACTGTTCTCATAAGCCTTTCTCAGAAGCGGATAACGGCCTTTGTAAATTTTCTCATAATCTACGTCATCAATTTTCTTTCCCCAGTTAACCTTTTCACAGTCCTTCTTATCAAGAACGCCCTCTTCTACAAGTGCATCCAGATCAATAAAATACGGATTTCCCGCAAACGTGGAAAAAGACTGATATGGAGAATCTCCGTAACTTGTCGGTCCCAACGGCAGAATCTGCCAGTAAGTCTGTCCTGCTTCTTTTAACCAGTCTACAAATTCATATGCACTCTTGGAAAAACATCCGATTCCATAGTCTGAGGGCAGACTACTGATCGGCAGTAATATTCCGGCTGCTCTTCTTCCCATAATTCTTGTCTCCTTCGTGATTTTTCACTCTTACTGCTTATATTTTTCCCAACCGATCCAAAATCTGGTATCAATATTGCTATAAGCAGTAGTTTTATATACCTTATGCGCAATTGTTTTTTTTATTATACTTATTTTTTGTGCAAATTGCAATATACTTTTCGTAACAACTGTTTTTTCGTGAAAATCACCAGTTATTGTTTACTCCATACCCGGTAACGTGATTCGTAATGTACAGAATTGGGGCTAATCGCCCAATATAACATGGCAGTCTTTTTGATAACACGCAATTCCATATTTGATAATTGTCCGCATTCCATCCTCTTTCAACTTTGCATCATAATGCTTTCGCTCAATCTGCTCCACTGCGTCTGTACAGGCTGCCTGCATATCTCCATTATCTGCATATTTCACTTCAATCACAATTCCAATCCGATTTTTCTGATCTTCAATCAGAATATCACTATACCCAATCCCGGATTCCGCATTAGATTTGACCACCCAGTCATCCATATAAGCAAACAGCCCCAACAGAATTCCATGATAAAAATTCTCTTTTCGTTCTTTTGCCACAGCAGTATCTCTGATACTGATCGTATTCCACAGATAGTCTCCAAAAATCTGCTCAATTTTCTCTGTGTTTTTTCTTAAAAAAGCTTTGTAAAAAGCAGCTAATGTTTCCCTGTCACGGCTCACATTTTCTTTAAACCACTCCCTGATCTGTGTCACAAAAAGTTCCCTGATCTCCATATTAGGAATAGCAAGACGGTATTTCTTCCCATCAACTCTCCCTTTCTGAGTCAGGTATCCGGTTGTAAAAAGTACACTCCACAGATTTTCAATTGTAGTATCCAGTTCATTATAAGTCAGTTCCTGCCGGATCTCTTTTACGATTTCTTCTCCAGCAATCAACTGTTCAATTTCGTTTCTTGTCTGTCTGTTTGCTTTATCAATGAACCGGCGAACAATGGCATTTCCACTTGTATTTGACCAGTAATCCTCTGGAAAAGCTGCCGGATCTGTATAGAGAGTTTTGCAGTAACTCAGCACATCCCATGGGCAATATACTGATTTTTTTCCAAAAAGATATCCATCATACCATTCTTTCACAGTATCATACTTCTCAGAAACCCCATAATATGTCAGCATCTCCCTGACTTCTTTATCTGTGAATCCAAAATATTCATCAAACTGAGCATTCAACACCGATAACACTGTAAAATTATTTAATCCAGTAAATATACTTTCTTTCGCAACCTGGAGACATCCTGTCAATACAGCAAAATAAAGATTCGGATTTGTCTTTAACACATTTCCAAACATAGAACGTATCATAAATACCATCTCATCATAATAGTGATATTGAAATGCTTTGTCTAAAGGAACATCATACTCATCAATCAAAAGAATAACCTGTTTACCATAATGTTTAAACAGTAATGCTGACAGTATCTGTAAACTGGATGTAAACAGTTCCATCCCCATTGCAAACATACCGGTCTGTGCATTTCCAACTTCAATAAGCTGTTTATAAAGCTGCTGTTCTTCCTCTGTCAAAGCAGGACTATTTTTCAGAAAGTGAAATCTCAGTGCTTCTGTACCGATTACTTTTTTCAGATTTGCACAGGCTTCCTGATAGTTCAGGCCTTCCACTCCTTTCAGACTAATTGAAATTACCGGAAACTGGACCATATATTTCTCACATAATTCTTTGTTTTTGGAAATCTTTAAACCATCAAACAAAGTAGTATCATTTCCTATCTCGAAAAAGGATTTCAACATACTCATATTCAATGATTTTCCGAACCGCCTCGGACGTGTGATCAGATTTACTTCTCCCCAGTTCTGAAGGAGTTCTGCTATCATTTCTGTTTTGTCCACATAATAAAAGTTCTGCCGGATGATTTTATCAAATGTATCTATGCCAACTGGCAGTTTCTTTTTCTCCCCTGTCATTCTTCTGCTCATTTCAGACCTCCCGGAATCATCCTAAAATCTTCTTAATTATCGTCTTCTCAATTAGTGTAATTATAACATGACGTCATATAAAATACTACAATACTGTTTTTATCAATAGCAAATATCATATGCTTTTTTCTCTTATCAAAAAATATAGACCTTCCAAATGCAAATTTCTCATCTGCCTCTGGAAGGTCTATATTACCTTATCTTAGTCTGAACAATTATTTCTATTACTATACTGTTGCCTCACTCTTGTCTGTAAATACCTGTAAGAATACAGCAATGATGATAATGATACCTTTGATAATATCCTGTGGATATGCAGGTACGGCAAGAAGATTCATGATATTACTGATAAGCGCCAGTACAAGTGCTCCTATAACAGCTTTGAAAACACCGCCTTTACCACCTGCAAGACTTACTCCGCCAATTACGCAGGACGCGATTGCATCCAGTTCCTGGCCTTCACCGATGGTTCCGCTTCCTGTTGCAGCTCTGGCTGCGATGAAAATTTCTCCAAGAACAGAAAGCATACCGGAAAGTGCATATACAGATACCAGATGTTTCTTTACTCTGATACCTGCCATCTCTACCACCTGTGCATTAGAACCGACAGCAATCACAATTCTTCCATAAGAAGTAAATCTCTGTACAAAACATAAGAAGGCGATCAGTAAAACTGTAATAATAAGAATTGGATAACCATACTCACTTTTTACAAGAACTGTCACTGTATGGTCCCCTGATAAACGGATCGGGCTTCCGTTTGTGATAACCAGGGATGCACCTCTGGCAATCGTCATCATGGCAAGAGATGCCACAAATCCCTGGAAATTACAGTATGCAACCAGTACACCGGTAAAAGCTCCGCATGCCAGTCCGATGATCAGACTGATTATCATCGCAAGAATATAATTCATTCCCGTATTCATGATCAGGTATGCACTCACCGCAGAACCCAGCGCCATCATGGAGCCTACGGACAGGTCAATTCCGCCTGTCAGGATAACGAACAGCATACCAAGAACTACGCAGATTGGACCTGCCTGCTGCATGGCTATATTTCTCAGGTTCATGACTGTAAGAAATCTGTCCGAAACAATAGCGCAGACAATGATCAGACCTATGAAAATCAGATATGTATTATTTTGGATCAGTAAATTTTTAATTTTATTTTTTTCCATTAGTTTACCCCCATTGAATATCGGATCAGAACATTTTCACCCATTTCGTCTTTATTGACTTCTCCGCTTATCTTTCCATTGTGCATGACCATAACACGGTCACACATTCCGATAATCTCCGGCATTTCCGAAGAAATCATGATAATGGCTACTCCGCTCTCCGCAAGCTGGTTCATTGTTTTATATATCTCGGTTTTGGCACCTACATCTACACCTCTGGTAGGCTCATCAAAAACCATGCATTTACAATCCGCTGCAATCCACTTTGCCAGTGCGATCTTCTGCTGATTGCCTCCGGAAAGGGAATCTGCATTGTTTTCCATTTTTCCGTATTTCGTCTGGATTCCTGCCAGAACCTCTTTTACCAGACTCTTCTCTTTCCTATGATCAATAACCCCAAAACGCGTAACTTTATTCAGGCAGGCAAGTGTCGTATTCATCCGGATACTCTGTTTCAACAGAAGTCCCTGTTTCTTTCTGTCTTCAGGAAGAAGTCCAAATCTGTCAGCAATTGCCTGTTTTGGATTTTTCCAGTCTACTTCTTTTCCAAAATACCAGATCTTTCCGGAATCTTTCTTATCTACACCGAAAATCGCTCTCATTGTCTCTGTTCTTCCAGAACCTACCAGACCGTTGAATCCAAGGATTTCTCCCGCATGGACTTCAAAGCTTACATCCTGTACCATTTTTCCGGCTTTCAGGAGAACTGGGGCATATTATCGTAAATCCACACAATGGAAAAAAATGTTACTTCGGTCAGACCGGATGTTTTGATACAGTCTGCAATGCCTGTATGCTTGATAGCTACACAAACGGAAAACTGGAACAATTTTTCCAGAAACTGTATGAGCATGATGCTAAAGCGTTGGAAATCTGGGATACGTATCTGGACCACCTTGCTCTTGCAATCCATAATATTCGAATGCTTCTTGACTGCACGATTATTATCGGTGGATATGTCGGAACTTATATAGAAAAATATATGGGAGATCTTTATCAGAAAATTGATAAACTCAGCGTATTTACAAAATTTTCCCGCACTTATGTACTGCCATGCAGTTATAAGAAAGAGGCAACTGCTGCAGGGGCGGGAATTCAGATCATTGAGAATTTTATAAACTCTTTGTAGAATTTACGGCGGATAAAAGTATTTTTCTCTGCTTTTTATTTTAGCCAAGCGGATATTCGCAATTAAAGCAGGGAATTTACTTGATCCGGTTAAATATATATTTTTAAGCAATGTGTAACTTTCTTATCTCCCATCCATATCAAAAACTTATAATTACAATGCAATATTGCTATTTTACGATTCGTTTCTGATATGATAGGATGTGCTCGGTTAAAAAAATAACAAAGTAACACTCCAACTTATCTGTTGAGAAACACTTGTCATTAACCAATTCAGAAGGTTTCTTATACAGATATCTTCGACATCTTAAGTTATACACATTAAAGACAAAGAAAGAGGTAAGAAAATGGAAGACAACAAATTATGTCTCGAAAAGCAGCCTTTAAATCAGGAAATGCTTGACAAAATCGATGCTTACTGGCGTG
>CAJLTE010000021.1 GCA_905209435.1 uncultured Blautia sp.
AAAATAAAACCGCAAAAATACAGAAAAATCCCGAAGATCAATATCCATAAAAATGTGTACAGAGAAGGTTAATTAGCAAACCAGTAAAAGAAGTAATTCAGAACAGACCGGAAGTCATGTAGACTTTCCGGTCTGTTCAAGTGTTATACAGATTTGTCACCGGATACGTACCGGAAGCAGAGTGAAATGTAAACAAAAAAAGATCAGCCGTCCCGAAAGGAACAGGCTGATCTTTTATGTACCAGTTAATTATTCTGCTGGATGAATTGCTTCTGTTGGACAGGCTTCTGCGCATGTTCCACAGTCTAAGCAAGCGTCAGCGTCGATTACGAAATGCTCATCTCCCTGAGAGATAGCTTCTGCTGGACATTCGCTTTCACATGTTCCGCAGCTTACACATTCGTCTGAAATTACATATGCCATAATTATAATCCTCCTTATTATAATAACGTTTTAGTACCCCTTTGGGTTCTAGACTCATTTTAATATATCTTTGTCGGAATTACAAGTATAAAATCAGATACATTATAAAATAATATCAAGTTAGCTTACGCTTACTTTATTTTCAGGAATAATAGTCTGTTAATATACAAAAAAAATAAGAGTGTCAAAAAAATAGTACGTTTTCCTTGAATTTATTGACAATTTTAAAATGGAAAGGTATAGTAAAGATACTTGCAAAGAGGCATAACAGACAAGGTTGTGCCTCTTTTATTCCGTAACAGGAGACAGAGTACAGTAAAAGAATGGAGGAAAGAAGAATGAGAAAAGCATTGGCAATTGGACTTGCAGCAGTGATGGCAGTTTCTATGAGTGCACCGGTATTTGCAAGTGATGACAGCGAAGGTGGTGCAGGGATTGCGAAAGAGGATCTGAAGATCGGTGCAATCTATATCGGTGATGAGAATGAAGGTTATACTGCAGCTCATATGGCAGGAATCGATGAAATGGTAGAGAATCTTGGCCTTGATGATTCACAGGTTATTGAGAAAACTCTGATCGGTGAAGATGAGGGATGTTATGATGCAGCAGCAGACCTGGCAGACCAGGGATGTCAGATTATTTTTGCAAACAGCTTCGGACATGAGACTTATATCCTGGAAGCAGCAGGAGAGTATCCGGACGTGCAGTTCTGTCATGCAACAGGAACTCAGGCGGCATCCAGCGGACTTTCCAATATGCATAATTACTTCACAAATATCTATGAAGCACGTTATGTATCCGGTGTGGTAGCTGGTCTGAAACTGAATGAGATGATTGAAGACGGTACAGTAAAAGAGGATGCATGCAAGATCGGTTATGTAGGTGCATTCCCATACGCAGAGGTTATTTCAGGTTATACTTCTTTCTATCTTGGCGCAAAGAGCGTATGCCCATCCGTAACAATGGAAGTAAAATATACAAACAGCTGGGCAAGCTTCGACCTTGAAAAAGAATGTGCAGATGCTCTGATCTCTGACGGATGTGTACTGATCAGCCAGCATGCAGATACAACAGGTGCTCCTACAGCATGTGAAGCAGCTGGTGTTCCTTGTGTAGGTTATAATATTGATATGACATCTGTTGCTCCTAATACAGCACTTACTTCCGCATCTATGGACTGGGGTGTATATTATACATACGCTGTACAGTGCATGATCGATGGTACTGCAATTGATACTGACTGGTGTAAAGGATTTGCAGAAGGCGCAGATAAGATCACACCTCTCAATGACAAAGTTGTAGCAGAAGGCACAGAAGACAAAGTAAAAGAAGTAGAAGATGCGATCAGCGACGGTTCTCTTCATGTATTTGATACTTCTACATTTACAGTAGACGGCAAAGAACTTGATACATATGAGAAAGACGGAACAGAATATGTTTCTGACGGATACTTCCATGAATCTGAATATGGTTCAGCACCGGCATTTGATGTAGCGATCGATGGTATTACATCTATCACAGAATAAGCAATGAAACGGGCGGGGCTGCTTGTCGGCAGCTCTGCTTTTTTTGATATCATACGTGCAAAGGAAGTCTCCTGGCAGGAGGTTTCTTTTGCTGTATTATGGAAGACTTTCGGGTTGTAACGGTTGTTCCATAATTCAGAAGTATGATGTTATTGTTCACTGAAAGTTTCTTACAGATGCATGGCAACAGAAAAACCGAGACATACAAGTGTGAAGCGGTGGTGGTTACAAAGTGAACAGTAACGTATGAGAAAAGGCCATCAGCATCAGCAGATGCATCAGATATTGCGGCCGGAAAAAAGGAGGGAACAATAGTGGGAGAAAACTATGCACTTGAACTTAGAGATATTTCCAAGCGTTTTGGTTCGGTCCAGGCAAATGACCATGTAGATCTCACACTGAGAAAATCAGAGATTCTTGCGATCCTGGGAGAAAACGGAAGTGGTAAGACTACTCTGATGAATATGATCTATGGAATTTATTATCCGGATGAAGGACATATTTTTGTAAATGGAAAAGAAGTAACTATTCGTTCGCCAAAAGATTCCTATGAGCTGGGAATCGGTATGGTACATCAGCACTTTAAGCTGGTAGATGTGCTGACAGCAGCGGAGAATATCATTCTGGGGCTTCCGGGTAAAGGAAAGCTGGATATGAAGAAAATCACAGAAGATATTCAGAAACTGGTAGATAAATATGGATTTGAACTCGATCTGTCACAGAAAATCTATGAGATGTCTGTTTCACAGAAGCAGACGGTAGAGATCGTAAAGATGTTGTATCGCGGAGCAAGAATCCTGATTCTGGATGAGCCGACAGCAGTTTTGACACCTCAGGAGGCGGACCGTTTATTTGACATTTTAAGAAATATGCGTAAAGACGGATGTTCCATTATGATCATTACTCATAAACTGCAGGAAGTGCTGGCACTGTCCGATCGTGTTGCAATCCTCAGAAAGGGTAAATACATAGATACAGTTGAAACAGCGCAGGCAAATGTACAGAGTCTGTCAGAGATGATGGTAGGAAACAGAGTTGATCTGAACATTGACCGTCCGGAGCCAAAAGATGTAAAGAAACGTCTGGTGGTCAAAGGGCTGAACTGTAAGAACAAAGACGATGTAAAAACATTGGATGATATTGATCTGGATGTAAATACAGGTGAGATCCTTGGTATTGCCGGAATTTCCGGAAGCGGCCAGAAAGAATTTCTGGAAGCAATTGCAGGTCTTCAGGAAATAGAGAGTGGTTCTATCAATCTTCTTGATGATAATGGTAAAGGTATGGAACTTGCCGGAATGGACTCCATTTCTATTAACAAAGCCGGAATCAGTCTTGCATTTGTTCCGGAGGACCGTATCGGTATGGGACTTGTAGGCGATATGGACATGACAGATAATATGATGCTCAGAAGCTACCGTAATGGAAAAGGTCCGTTCCTGGATCGAAAGGGTCCGAAAGCTCTGGCTCTGAAAATCAAAGAACAGCTTGAAGTCATGACTCCGAGTATTTCCGCACCGGTCCGTCAGATGTCAGGCGGAAATGTCCAGAAAGTTCTGGTTGGAAGAGAGATTGCGCAGAATCCAAAGGTTCTTCTGGTTGCATTCCCTACCCGAGGCGTGGATATCAATACTTCTCATGTAATTTATAAACTTTTGAATGAACAGAAGAAAAAAGGAGTCGCTGTAGTCTGCGTAATTGAGGATCTGGATGTAGTTCTTGAACTGTGTGACAGAATTGCAGTATTCTGCGGCGGAAAGATCAGCGGAATTGCAGATGGAAGAACTGCAACAAAAGAAGAAATCGGCCTTCTTATGACGAAACACGAAAAAGGAGGGACACAGGCATGAAGAAAGAACCTTTTTTACAAATAAGTAAAAGAAGAAATAAAGCTGGATGGCAGGAGCGTCTTCTGATCCGTTTTATTGCACTGATCCTGGCACTGATCGTATGCGGTGCGGTGATCGTGGCACTGGTAAAGATGAATCCTGTGGATGTATACAAAGCAATCTGGGATGGTGCGATGGGTTCGGAACGACGTCTCTGGCAGACAATACGAGATACGATGGTTCTGTTGTGCATTTCCATTGGTCTTGCACCTGCATTTAAAATGAAATTCTGGAACATCGGTGCTGAGGGACAGATCCTGATCGGCGGTGCATGTTCCGCTGCTGTTATGATCTATGCAGGAGATAAAATGCCGACAGGACTGCTTCTGATCGTGATGTTTGTGGCAAGTGCAGTCGGTGGAATGATCTGGGGAATGATCCCGGCAGTATTTAAAGCACACTGGAATACCAATGAGACACTGTTTACCCTGATGCTGAACTATGTTGCCATGCAGGTTGTTACATACTGCATCGTATTCTGGGAAAATCCAAAAGGCTCCAATACCGTTGGTATCATCAATCAGGCAACAAAAGCCGGATGGCTCCCGGAGCTGTTTGGTCAGAAATATGGCTGGAATGTAGTGATCGTTCTGATCCTGACAGTAGGAATGTTTATTTACCTGAAATACTGTAAACAAGGTTATGAGATTGCAGTTGTAGGTGAGAGTGAAAACACTGCCAGATATGCAGGAATTCAGGTAAGAAAAGTCATTGTCCGTACAATGGCGATCTCCGGTGCAATCTGTGGTATCGCAGGTTTCGTTATCGTCAGCGGTGCCAGCCATACAATCTCCACAGCAACTGCAGACGGACGTGGATTTACCGCGATCATTGTTGCATGGCTTTCCAAGTTTAATACATTTATCATGATCGCAGTTTCCTTTGGCATTGTATTTATGGATCAGGGTGCTGTACAGATCGCAACTCAGTATGGATTGAATGAGAATGCTTCCGATGTTCTTCTGGGAATTATCCTGTTTTTCCTGATCGGTGCAGAATTTTTTATCAACTACAGAGTAAAGCGTGCAAAGAAATAGGAGGTAGATGCAATGAGTGTACTGACCATTTTTATTCAAAAAGCAATTGTCCAGGGCATCTGTATTCTGTATGGTGCGCTTGGCGAAATTATGACAGAGAAATCCGGTAACCTGAATCTGGGTATTCCGGGAATTATGTATATGGGCGGCATCTCCGGTCTGATGGGAGCCTTCCTTTATGAAAAAGATAACCCAAACCCTAATGCACTTATAGGTGTTCTGATATCGTTTTTATGTGCATTTGCATGTGCTGCGATCGGTGGACTGATCTACAGTATCCTGACGATCACACTTCGTGTAAACCAGAATGTAACAGGTCTTGCCCTTACAATTTTTGGTACTGGATTTGGTAACTTCTTCGGCGGTTCCATTTCCAAGCTTGCAGGCGGTGTAGGACAGATTTCCGTAAAAGTAACAGGAAGTGCCTATACGGCGAAAATCCCGGTATTATCAAAGATTCCGGTCATTGGAGGCATTTTGTTTAATTATGGATTTCTGACATATCTCTGCATTATCGCAGCAGTTGTGTTATCCTATTTCATGTTTAAGACAAGAGTAGGCTTAAGTCTCCGTGCTATCGGTGAGAATCCGGGAACTGCAGATGCTGCCGGAATCAATGTTATCAAGTACAAATATCTCTCAACCTGTATTGGTGCGGGACTGGCAGGACTCGGCGGACTTTATTTCGTAATGGAATATTCAGGTGGAACCTGGACTGATAATGGATTCGGAGACCGCGGCTGGCTTGCAGTTGCACTGGTAATCTTTGCACTCTGGAAACCATTGAATGCAATCTGGGGAGCATTCCTGTTTGGAGCTCTTTATATCCTGTATCTGTATATTCCGGGACTTGGCCGAAGCATGCAGGAAGTATTTAAGGCATTGCCATATGTGGTAACGATTATCGTACTTGTATTTACAAGCTTCCGAAAGAAGAAAGAACATCAGCCGCCGGCTGCGCTGGGACTTCCATATTTCAGGGAAGAAAGATAATAAAAATCGGAGATTGATGTTGATTACAGAGTAAAATAGTATTATAATATCAGAAGCTATATAAAGCTGAGCAGAAAGTGCCCGTATGCGGATGTTGTGCAGGATGAATGCAGAGCAGGAAATATGGAAACGATAAATGCTGAGTAAAATTAAGGAGGAAATTTACAATGGCTAAAGTATCAAAAGATATGCTGATCGGTCAGCTTCTTCAGATTGACGCAAATATCGCACCAATTCTTATGAGAGCAGGAATGCATTGCCTTGGATGCCCGTCTTCTCAGATGGAGTCTCTGGAAGAGGCTGCTATGGTTCATGGACTGGATGCAGATGTACTTGTTAAGCAGATCAATGATTTTCTTGGAGAATAATCAATAATCAGGCGGCAAATAGACTGATATGTAAACGGGATGTTCTGAATGCGTTCAGGACATCCTTTTTTGTCCGAAAAAAAGAGCATTTCTTTTTTCTACCTGCGGCAGAATGTGGAAATGCTCTTTAGAATGTATAAAATTGTTTATAACTGTACCAACTGCTGCAGGGCAGAGGTGGAAATCAATTCACCGTGTTCTGTCAGATAAGCTTCACCTGAGAGTGTGAACGCTCTTCCGCGTCCATATTCTGTGAGAATATTGCATACTTTGTTGAATTCTTCCGGAGAGATGGATGACTGGTGAATTACCAGTTTGTAAATGTCGTCGGCAGGATCTTTATACAAAGTATTGATACCTGTAAAATAGCCGTTCAGTCCATGGGCTGCAGCGATCACATCATCCAGTGTATCGAATTCATAGAGACGGATAAGATTCACATCCGGCATCTGAGCATTGTCTTTATCGGCAGGCGGTGTATTTCTGGAAGCGCTTTTCTCCTTGTTCTGAGCACTCTTTACCTTGGCTTCATAAAGCTTCTGGAAAATATCGATGATATTATCTGCGCCGTCAAGCTGAACGGTATCTGTTTTCTCATTACCCTTGAACGGGGCAAATTTAGAAAATCGGGTATCCAGCTCCTCAGGATCCTCTACCTTAGTAATGATCAGGATAATACTCTCTGTACTTACGGGAATCGCTTCTATCATTAACGGGATATTATCCGCCTCGAAACCAAATTGTATCTGAGCCTGCTGCATCATATCGCGGAAAAGCTTCTTGGCTTTATCTGTGCCATAGGCTAATTCACTGATACGGATCTGATGACTCTCAAGGTCTTCTCTTGTTAAGGTGCAGCGTATCTGGTTGTCATTGATTTTTTCTATTTTCATGTTGTCACATCCTATTCTAAATAACGTTGCAAAAATTAATACTTTATTTATACAGAATACAAAAGATATTTTAATCCTGATATCTAAAAATATCTGTATTATTATGATATCAGGGTCAAAATACCCTTTGAACCTGACATCATTATTATATTTGTAGAAGCAGAGTAAATATAATAAGTATTTATGCTGTGATTATTGTGTTACAAAATGTATTCATACAAATATAATTTTATACACTATATTATATAACAGAAAACTGCAAAATGTAAAGATAAGTAATCTTCCTAAATATTAAATTTTTGGAAACAAAACGGAAAAAATTACATAAATACATAAAACTACTTGCGCGAAAGCAGAAAGCAGGTATAATAAAGGGCAGAAGAAACAATGAACCTGCGGTTCATATAAGTGAAGTTAAAAGAAATTCAGAACATTAACCCATGATCATAACTATTTTCTAAACCTCACTGCCAGTTATTCAGACGGCGTTCCTGCCGCGGCAGTGTACAGAGGTATGTTTCCCAGGATAAGATAAGTACAGCAGGGATATTGTTTTTTCAACAGCCGATAAGGTGCTTTCTAAAATCATGATTTTCAGGAGAAAGGAGGTAAGCTTACGGAAAATATATCACGTGCAAAAAAGAAAGCCCTGCGTAAACCACTGGAAAATGAACTCAAAGGTTACCGCGATCAGGGAATTCCCCTGTATCTTGACGGTATGCTCAGTAACCCGAAATCAATTGCAAAAGCCTGTCAGATTGCAGAAGGTGGTGGCTATATGCGGGATTACGTGGAAGATGAAAAAGGACGGATCGCCCGTGTAGACTTTGATTTCGTCCAGGAAAAATAACAGAAGATAAGGAAGGCTGCCCGAATAGATTTTGAAACAGTCCCCCGATGTTCCTGATGCCTTCGGGCAGCTGACAATATGAAAATTCTATGAAAAGTCGTTTTTTGCAATACAATTGTAATAATCTATGATATACTTATACTGAACGACGGCAATCACAGGTGTTGTTCAGGATCAGAACAATATCTGAGCATATCGAATACCGAAAGGAAGAAAAAAATGAAAAAAAATTATAAACCAATAGCTGTAGTCGTGGTTTTGATTTTTCTCGTAGCCATTCTTGGGATTGTAAGTCATATAGTGCTAAAATATGTGCCGTCCCGGGAGAAGATGGACCTGAACGAATATTATGGACAGGTGGCGGACGGGGAGATCGCACTGGTCATGGGAACCGAGAAGCTCGATGAACGCGGACTGGTTGACGGTGACAGAGTATATCTGCCGCTGGATGTGGTAAATACATATCTGAACCAGAGATATTACTGGGATTCAGCTGATCAGAAAGTACTTTATGCCACACCTTCTGAACTTACATCAGAAGCTGCATCTGCTGAGGCAGGAGAACAGGTCTGGCTTAAGGATGATACAGTATATCTGAATCTTTCCTATGTTCAGAAGTACACAGATATTGATGCATATATTTATAAAGATCCATATCGTATCGCTGTTCAGTATCAGTTTGACAATGTTAAAACGGTCAAGGTTAAGAAGAACACCAGTGTACGTTACCGCGGCGGAATCAAATCAGCAGTTATTGCTTCTGTGAAGAAGGGAACACAGCTTCGTCTGCTGGAAGAACTGGATAACTGGGACCAGGTTGCTACAGATGACGGATATATTGGTTATGTTGACAGGAAAGCAGTAGGAAAAGCAGAGGATACGAGTTTTGACAGAAGCTTTGATGGTGAGCAGTATTCTTATCTGACTATGGATAAGAAGGTTAATATGGTATGGCATCAGGTGACTTCTACAGATGCGAATGCTTATTTTGCAGATGCAACAGCTAATATGACAGGGGTGAATGTAATTTCACCTACCTGGTTCTATCTGACAGATACAGCCGGAAATATTGCAAATATTGCAAGTGCAGATTATGTGGCACAGGCACATGATAAGGGACTTCAGGTCTGGGGACTTATTGATAACTTTACTCAGGATGTAAGTACAACAGAAACACTTTCCAGCACTTCTGCAAGACAGAATATTATCAGTCAGCTGATTCAGGCTGCTACAAATGTGGGAATGGATGGTATTAATGTAGATTTTGAGTCACTGAGCGAAGATGTGGGAATTCATTTCCTTGAATTTCTGAGAGAACTTTCTATAGAATGTCATAAGAACAATCTGGTTCTTTCAGTAGATAATCCGGTTCCTGAGGATTTCACCAGTCATTACGACCGTGCTGAACAGGGTCGTGTTGTAGATTATGTTATCATTATGGGCTATGATGAACATTACGTAGGTTCTGAGGCTGGTTCTGTAGCATCTCTTCCATGGGTTGAACAAGGTGTGCAGGATACACTGGAAGAAGTTCCGGCGGAGCGTGTGATCAATGCGGTACCGTTCTACACCAGGCTGTGGAGAACCACCGGCGGAAATGTGACCAGCGAAGCCATTGGTATGGATCAGGCACAACAGGTAATAGCCGAGAATAATGTAGAAACTTATTGGGATAAGACAACATCTCAGAATTATGGAACTTATGATATTGATAATTCGACCTATCAGATCTGGCTGGAGGATTCCCAGTCCATCGCAGAGAAAGTGAAACTGGTATCCAAATATAACCTTGCAGGTGTTTCTGCATGGAAACTTGGATTTGAAAACAGCGGAATCTGGCAGGTAATTTCCGATAATCTGAATTAAAGAAATAAAACACTTGCGGGAGTTTCTGGACGCAGGCTCTAAAAACACCTTCTGAGACATATATTAAGTATAGTAATCCGGGGAGAAGTATATAAAATCCCGGAAACTGTAAATATGTCCGGAGGTGTTTTTTTGTATGAGCTATATGAAGAAGTATGGCATGGAGCTGCTGATGGCATGTCTGTTACTGGTGAGTTTCCTGATCCTGTCGAAGCAGGCAGCACAGGTGGCTGGAAACATGAGTACTGTTGAGCATTCCAGAACAATTTTGGTGGATGTGGGACACGGCGGTGCAGATCCGGGAATGATCGGAGTAGGCGGTCTTGAGGAAAAGGGGATTAATCTGCAGATTGCCCTGAAGTTGAAAGAGATTCTTGAAACTAAAGGATATACAGTGGTCATGACACGTGAGGAGGATAAAGGACTCTACGATGAAGATAGCAGAAATCAGAAAGCACAGGATATGCAGCGACGGATCGCAATGATCAAAGAGTGCAGACCGGTGTTGTGTGTCAGCATTCATCAGAACAGTTATCAGGATTCGGCAGTCTATGGTCCTCAGGTATTTTATTATGAAGATTCTGCTCAGGGTAAAGAGCTGGCAGAACTGATCCAGTCAGAATTGAATACCGGACTGGAAGTGGAGCGTCCAAGAGTGGCAAAAGGAAATAAGACCTATTATCTGCTGAAGAGAAGTGAAAGTGTGCTGAATATTGTAGAGTGCGGATTCCTGACTAATCCACAGGAAGCAGAACTGCTTCAGACAGATGAGTATCAGAATAAGGTGGCGCAGGCAGTAGCCAGGGGAATTGAAGGATACTTGAAAAAGTGAAAGAGTTCTCGAAGAATTTGTGTATGTATATATAAATCACATGATAATAAAATGTTTAATTTATGTGAACACACTTCTAATAAGTAAAGATTTTTGCTATACTGATACCGGTTTAACCGAATCAAGTAAGTTTCCTGCTTCAATTGCGAACGCAATAAGCAGTGGGTAGGGGCTTGCTTGTATCAGGAGGAGTACAAGCTCGCTCCGCTTGATTTTAAAGAGAAAGAGCGCAGGGAGAGATTATGCTTGGAATTATTTATCTGTTCCTGGCAGGAATGCTGGGATATGAAACTTCAAAGATATTGACAGAAGAAGTGAGAAGTATACAGGGTGTTAACCGTATCTGGCTGATACTTCCGGCTTCATTCGGAATTGGAACCCTTTTGCTGACCTGGGCTGTGTATGTTATTTCGTGGTTTTTCAGCGTGGTGGGAAAATCACAGAATCCATTGCTGTATGGAAATACTATAAGTATGGTTGGCGCAGCATTGATTCTTATCTTTGCGGCAGTATTGAGATATAAGAAGAATGCAGTAAGAACTGACGGAGGTCAGAAGAATATAAGAACAGGTCTGGCAGAAAAGCTGATAAGTAATAAGAAAGGTTTTAAGAGAGAAGTTCTTCTGTTTGGCCTGCTGGCAGTATTCATTACATATATGATGTTTTACGTTTTCTATATAAGAGACGGAGTCTTGTATTCCGGCCTGACTGTATATGGAGATTATGCACCGCATACAGCGATGATGCGTTCCTTTTCTATGGGGAATAATTTTCCTACTCAGTATCCGCATTACGGCGGTGCAGATGTGAAGTATCATTTTATGTTTCAGTTTCTGACTGGAAATCTGGAATACCTGGGACTGCGGATGGATATTGCCTATAATATTGTAAGTTCTGCATCACTTGTGGGATTTCTTATGCTGCTTTATCAGCTGGCATTACGGATCACAGGCAAAATAAGCTGTGGAGCAGTGACGATATTTCTGTTTTTTTTCAGAAGTGGAATGGCTTTTTTCAGATTTGTGTGGGAACATATTCAGACAGGAGATTTGCTGGAAACATTAAGCGAAAATGTATCTTTCATCGGATATACCACCAATGAGAACTGGGGATTATGGAATTTTAATGTATATCTGAATCAGAGACATCTGGCATTTGGGCTTCTGCTGGTAACACTGGCATTGTATCTGTTTATGGATTGGCTGGAAGCAGGAACCGCACATGAGGAAAAAGGACTTCTCTGGATGAAAGGGAGATTTTTCTCAAAGGAAGGATGGAAAAGCAGAAATCCGGAGCAGGCACTGCTTATGGGAATGTTTCTGGGACTGTGTGCGTTCTGGAACGGAGCGGCAGTGATCGGTGGATTGCTGATACTGTGTGGATTTGCAATTTTTTCAGATGGAAAAATTGATTATGCCATTACTGCAGCAGTGACGATATTCTTTTCCTATCTCCAGACGAAGATTTTTATTTCAGGAAGTGCTATGAGCCCTCAGATTTATCTGGGATTTCTGGCTGAGGATAAGACAGTTTGGGGAGTAGTGAAATATCTGTTCTGGATGAGCGGAATCTTTTTTCTCGGTCTGGCGGTGTTGGTATGGTTTATGCGGAGACGGGAACGGATGATTCTTCTGGGATTTCTTTTTCCGACGATCTTTGCTTTTGTACTTTTGATGACACCGGATATTAATGTGAATCATAAATATATCATGGTTTCCTATGCGTTTCTGGCAATCTTCTGGGCATGGGCGATATGCAGCCTGTGGAATCGGAAAATTTATGGGAAAATTCTGGCAGCAGTATTAGCGATTTGTCTCAGTGCAACGGGGATTTATGATTTTGCAGTAATTGTAAGAGGAAACGGTCCGGGCAGACGTGTGGCTGTAAATATGGACAGTGATCTGACAAAATGGCTGGCAGATAATCTGGATAAAGATGATCTGCTGCTGACTCCGGAGTATAGTATGAATGAAGTGACGATGTCGGGAGTGATGCTTTACTGCGGATGGCCATATTATGCGTGGTCGGCAGGGTATGATACCAATTACCGGGCTGCACAGGCTGTGACTATTTATACTACAATGGACAGCGAGGAGCTGAAAAAAGTGGTAAAACAGGAGCGGATCACTTATATTCTGTTTGAAGAGGGATCGGAATTTGAGCAGCAGCAATGTGTGGAGGACACGATAGCTGCCACATATGAGAAGGTATATGAAACAGAAGATGGCAGAATACGGATTTATAAGACATCTGAGTGATTCGGGCGGAAATAATAGTCTGACAACCTGGCACAGGTAATCGATAAGTTACAGGGCAAAAGGAAAAATGAGTAAGATTAATGAATAAATAAGAGGGAAGAGGAGGAAATACTGATGAAGAAATGGGCACCGCGAGTGCTTCTGGCAGCAGCTCTTGCAGGGCTGTCTGCATTTTTGATGAAGGGAGATGTCTGGACATTCTGGACCTGGTGGATACTGGCGTTTCTGATGGGGATGGTTGCCATGCCTGTAACCGGGCGGCTGTTTGCAGGATTTGAAGATAAGGGCTGGATGTTCTCAAAAGTACTGGCAGTTACAGTAACAGGCTTTCTTACCTGGCTGCTTGTGACGGTGAAAATCCTTCCGTTTACGGCTGTTACCTGCATTGGAGTGTCACTGGTATGTGCGGTTGGATGTGGGATTCTGTATCATTTTCAGATAAAAAAGGGGATTGACTGTATCCCGGCTGGAAAAGGAGATCTGGTTTACTGGGAAGAAATCCTGTTTTTTATATTTTTTATGATGTGGACATATTTTGCAGGATTTCGTCCACAGGCTTATGGAACTGAGAAATTTATGGATTACGGTTTCATGGAGGCCATGATGCGCAGTACTACACTTCCTGCAAGAGATCTGTGGTACTCGGAAGGCACGATCAATTATTATTATGGCGGACAATATTTCGCAGTATTTCTTACAAAGCTGACTGGAACCAGAGTGGAACTTACTTACAATCTGATGCGTACTTTTGTGGCGGCATTTGCATTTGTGCTTCCGTTCTCACTGGTTTATCAGATGTCAGTGGACAGGCTAAAAGGAAAACTGACAGGGAAGAAACGATGTGTGCCGGCTGTGGCAGGAATTGTGGCAGGACTTTCTGTATCTGTTGCGGGAAATATGCATTATGTAGTTTACAGCAAGATCATTCCGTGGATCCAGAGACTTCAGGGAAAAGAAACGGACAGTTACTGGTTCCCGGATGCTACCCGATATATTGGATATAATCCGGATGTACCGGATAAGACGATTCATGAATTTCCGTGTTATTCTTTTGTACTGGGAGATTTACATGCGCATGTGGTCAATGTGATGTTTGTGCTGTTCCTGGTGGGACTTCTCTATGCATGGATGCGAAGCGTGCGTATGCGGGAAGCAGTGATCGAAAAGCCGGGACAAAAGGAATTCTGGAAGAAACAACTGCTGATTCCGCATATTCTGCTGGCTGCAGTTATGATCGGCATGTTTCGTTTTACGAATTTCTGGGACTTTATTATTTATTTCGTAGTGACCGGTGGAGTAGTACTTTTTACCAATATTGTTCAGTTTAACGGAAAAGTGAAGAAGATACTGGGAGTGACTGTGGTGCAGGCCGTAGAGATCATTGTGATTTCTTATGTGGTTGCTCTGCCGTTTACCTTACAGTTTGACAGTATGTTCAAGGGTGTTGGAATCGCGCAGAATCATTCGATGATCCATCAGCTGCTGATTCTCTGGGGACTGCCGGTATTCCTGACAGTGCTGCTGATCATCTGCATTATATGGGAAAAACTTCGCGGCGGAGCGAACAGAAGTCTTTATCGACTGATGAAAGCAATTTCAGTGCCGGATCTCTTTGCGATCATTATGGGACTTTGTGCCATAGGATTGATCGCGATTCCGGAGTTTGTTTATGTAAGAGATATTTATGAAAATGGAAATGCCAGGGCAAATACTATGTTTAAGCTGACTTACCAGGCATATATGCTGTTTGGAATGACCATGGGATATGGGATTTTCCGTATGCTGGCAGATGCGCGTAAGAAAGTATTTAAGGTTCTGTCTGTTATCGGTCTGGTACTGCTTTGCTGGACGTTTGGCTATTTCGGAAACAGTGTACATGCGTGGTTCGGAAATGTCTGGGATCCGTCAGAATATAAGGGATTGAATGCAACTTCTTTCCTGGAGAATGATTTCGCAGAGGATGTATCCGGCATTCAGTGGCTCAAGAAAAACGTTAAAGGTTCACCGGTTGTGCTTGAGGCGAACGGGGACAGTTACAGCGGATACGAACGTGTTTCTGCAATGACCGGACTGCCGACTGTGCTTGGATGGTATGTACATGAGTGGCTCTGGCGTGATGACACGGCGGACCTGAATGAGAAGAGTGCGGATATTGAGGAGATTTATACTTCTACAGATGAAGAGAGGGTAAAGGAATTGCTCGATGAGTATGATGTTTCTTATATTTTTGTCGGATCGAAAGAGAGGGAGAAATATGGGGAGGCATTGAATGAAGAAGTGTTGAAATCACTGGGAGAAGTTGTGTTCCAGGATGAGGTGTATAATACTTATATTCTTAAAGTTAATAAGTAAGAGAGTAGAAAATGGCGGCAGTTGTGCCGCCATTTATATTTTACGGTTATTCATAAGGGACGCGTAGTAGAAAAATAGTTCATTTCCTGTGCGGTTTCGGGCACTAAGATATTCTAAGCTGTCAAAAATCTGCTAAAGGCATGAGCCATCAAGGACAAACTCGCTGACGCTCAGACAGTGTCCCTGATGGCTCATAACGCAGATTTCTGACAGCTAAGAATATCTAAGAACCCTGCAAATGCACAGGAAATGAACTATTTTTCTACTACGCTGTTTATTTGGTTAATAACTATTTGGTTAATAACTGAAAGGATAGTGATAATTATTAGATGGTAATGAGGGAGAATATAGATGACGGCGTTCACTATTCTGCGTGTACTTATAAAAGAATTTATAAATATTGTATGAAGGCGATCAGAAAATAAGAAAGAAGGATATGGATTTAACCGAATACGGATGAGCTTATCCATATGCTTCAAAAATAAAATAGAAGTAGAGCTGTAGAAATGGGAGGTAAACACAGATACCTCTCATTTTTTTGCTTAAAGCTGAATAAAAAGAAAAAATCTGTTATTATGAGAACCGATTTACTTTTATATGCATCTAATTAGTGTAAAAGAAAAAAGAAACACGTGTACAAATCCGGCCGGACAGAAGGAGAAAACAGATTATGACGAAAGATGCATTTATCAGGGAAGTTCGAAATGCAGAAGCCATGCTGTATCATATATCAAAGTCTATTTTGAAAAATGATTCTGATTGTGGTGATGCTGTGCAGGAGACTCTTCTTAAAGCATACGAGAAGCTTCCTATGTTAAAAGAAGAGAAGTTCTTCCGAACATGGATTACCAGGATACTGATTAATGAATGTACGGGGATTCTTCGAAAACGGAAAAATGTTATTCCATATGAAGACTATATGGATAATGCAAGGATGTTTGAAGAGAACCGGTATCATCACTTATATATGGCGATTATGGAACTCCCGGAAGATTTACGAATTTTGGTAACTTTATATTATATAGAAGGATTTTCTCAGAAAGAGATCAGTGAAATTCTGGAGATTCCGGAAGGAACGATCAAAAGCAGGCTTTCAAGGGCAAGAGAGTTTCTGAAGATACAGCTTTCTGATGAGGAGGAGAAATCACCAATTTCCAGGAAAAACAGTAAAATGTCAAATAAAATGACAGGAAAGGGGAAAATGCCATGTTAGAAAATAAATGGAAAGATATAGCACCGGAAGTACCACATGATTTTCATGAGAAGTTCGAAGAAACCCTGAAATGTATTGAAAAAGATGATACAGCAGATAAGAGATATAAGAAAAAGAAAATTCGTGTTCGTGTGCTGATCGCAGCCGCAGTGCTTTGTGCCGGTATGGTCGTTACTGTAGCTGCAAATGAGTTTTTTAAATGGAATGATCACCTGGTAAAGAGGCTGGAACCATCAGAAGAGCAGCAGGAGACGCTGCAGGAAACAAATTATATCCAGAATATTAATCAGTCAGAGACACAGAATGGTGTAACTGTTACTTTAACAGATTCCATACAGGATCAGGGATTTCTGTTTGCATTTTTTGAAGTGAAAACGGATGATGGCATTGTTATGGATGATAATACTTCTTTCGAAGAAGTGTTGCATTTCCGGATTGATGGAACGGAAGTGTATGGAGATGACGAAAATCGACTGGGAAGTCTCAGCACGGGAGTAGGACAGGATACTTTATTAAAAGAGGACCAAAATTCTGCACATCTTAAATATTTTAATGTTTCTCTTTCCTATGACAGTGATTATGATTTGAGTAACAGAACCGTTGAAATTTCATTAAAAAACCTTACAGAAGAAGGAAATTATGCAGAGGAAGGGACGGTGCTGACAGAGGGAATATGGAATTTTAAATGGACTTTGGGTACAGTGAAAACTCCGGCAAGTCTGGAGGTAAACCGGAAATGTGATTTTGGAGGCTATGAAATCACTGTGAAAAAGATGGAGGTGTCTCCTCTTCTGTGGTCTCTATATCTTGACTATAATGAGGCTATGAAAGTGTATGATGACGAAAGAAACAGATTTGAGTATACAGGAACTGATTATGGCATGGATCTTTATATCAGGACAGATATTGATCAGGTACGTTATGAAGATGGAACCGTCGTGGATTTTGATACAACTATAGGAGGAATCAGCGGTGGTGGAGAAAAACAGGATAAGGAAAATGGAGTCCTGATCATCAGAAAAAGTTTTCCCAAACTTGTGGATGTGGATAAGCTTCAGGCAGTGCATTTCAGAAATATTGATCAGTGGCTTGAGGTGCGAAAATAGAAATGATTGAACGGAAATAGAAAAACAGTGATAGTCATGAATTATGAAGTTCATGGCTGTCACTGTTTTTTCGTTACAGGTATTTTAAATAATAATTTACGGTTATTTTTCGTATATAAATTGATGTAATGCAAAATTGTGTGAAATTTTTACATTACTGTCTGGATAGAGCGGCAAGATAGCCTTCCATATATGCCTGAACGCGTTTTTTGCCGTAAATATCAAGACTTTTATAAAGGTTAATGACACAGGTTTCATCTTGGGTCAGGTCTGTGATCTGGACGCATTCATGTTTAACATTTGAAATCCCGAGAATATAATCAATAGGAACCCCAAATATTTCACGCAATCTGATAAGGGATTTAACACTCGGTGAATATTTTCCCTTTTCATAAGCACTGATTGTTTCCTGAGATACTTCCAGTTCAATACTGAGTCTGACTTGAGTAATCTTTTTTTCTTCTCTTAATTCTTTTATGCGGTTCATGTTTGCCTCCTCTATCAATATTTTACAAGTTATAGTTGTATGAAATAGAAGCTGGTGATATACTTTTTACAAGCTGAACTTGTAATTGTAGAAGAATAACTAGAAAAAGAATTCGTTTTTATAATTCCGTAAACAAATTTTCAAGAGAAATGTTTATTTTTTTACATAGATGCAGAAGATTTTTTGAGATGATTCCAATTGTTTTTATTAAGTCGAATAAATAGAGCTTTTCCTATGGAATCTTTATGTTAATTACATAATTTTTTCGCGGTTCTATAGTGGGAAAGTTGAGTTGGTAACTATTGAATAAAGGGAAATGGAGAAAAAGAAAAATGAAATTATGTATGGGTTGTATGCAAGAAATGGATGATCAGGAAGTAATATGTCCTAATTGTGGATACACAGAGGGGACTTTGCAATCAGAATCTTATTATCTGATTGCTGGAACGGTTCTTGCGCGAAGATATATAGTGGGAAAGGTACTTGGCTATGGTGGATGAGGGAAATGCAGATGGTAACTTTCATTTAAGAGACAGTCTTTATGATGAAGATTGGAATGAGATTATTTTGTATGAAGAAAGGGGCACTGAAGATGAAAATGAGGCTATCTATACAGCTTATACAAATAATGAAGAACGACAGCTGACAATGAGTGAGTATGATGAAGAAATTTCTAATCTATATGATAATTGTACTATGACGGAAGCGGTAGCGGAGATGTCGGGTGACCCAGAAACAACTCAGATAGATAAGCAGGGAATATTAGATTTTTTGCAGTCGTTGAGCTCAACGAAAGATTCAGGAACTGAAGCGGAAATTCAGAATGGTACAGTTACCGGTTATCCTGAGTATGATGAAATAATACGTCAATATTATCAGGGAATGATTTCGAAGTGGTCTATGAATGAGTTTAGTGAAAAAAATTTGTGTTATCTGGCAGGTTTGGAAATGAGCGGTGCAGACAATTTAGGATACTGTCTTATGGATATTAACGGAGACGGTATAGATGAATTGGTAATAGGAAATGCGGGTGATAATCCATATACCGGAATGTTTTTTGATATGTATACAATCGTTGAGGGACAAAGGGTATTAGTTGCGTCGAGCGGAGAACGTGACAGATATTATGTATGTGAAGATTATACGATTGCAAATGAAGGGTCTGGCGGTGCATCTAATTCTGTTTGGAATTATTATGAGTTTGTTTCTGGTCAGTTAGAATTAAAAGAAGGAGTGTTTTTTGATGCTTATACTCATCCGGAAAATCCCTGGTTTTATACCACAACGAGTACGGTAGAAGATTATTCCACTCCGGTTTCAGAAGAAGAGGCACGAACTTTTATTGATAAATATACATATATGAATATTCCATATATATTGCTGAAAGAAATCAATTTTGGAAACTATGGACAAACTGAAACAACATCTTCCGTACAGAATGCAGAACAAAAAGAGCAGACATCTTCCACACAACAGGAAAAGACTAAAATAGAAGAAACAGAACAACAGGCAGCTGCTATTGAGGCAGAAATAAGTGAAAATACAGGTATATCTGATGAAGAATATACACAGAAACTAAATCAGTTGTATGAACTTTGGGACAAGGTTCTAAATGATGTGTGGGCGGACTTAAAGAATACGCTTCCATCAGAAGAAATGGATGTTCTTACGCAAGAAGAAATAGAATGGATTAACAGTAAGGAGAATACTATAAATTCTATCAGAAATGTGTCTGAGACAGATGCTCTTATTAAGGCAGCAGAACTCACAAAGGAAAGGGTATATGTATTGCTTGACAGATTGGGATATTGATTTCCTGTCAGTTTGCAGGGGTAAATTATTGTTACTGTTCACACGCAACTGTTCCGCGAGGTGTTTTGGCATGAATATGCCAAAATCCCGAGACATACGGCGCGAATTTATGCGATTAGCATAAATTCTGTGCATCGCGAAGCGTGTTACTGGGCACGGAGTGAACAGCAACAAATTATTATACATTCAGAGGAAATGAAAGAAGTAATTTGCGTAAAAGAGCACTATACATTATACTGTTATTTATATAAGCCGTGTTTTGGGCTTTATAAAATTGAAAATACTCTGAACAGGAGAAACTTATACATATGTCTAAATTCAGCAACTACCTAAAAAGTTTGATCAATAACAGCGGAGAGTCCGTATCTGCAATAGCGAGGAATATTAATGTTGAAAGAACGTTGCTACACAAGGCTATGACCGGGGACAGGACGTTGCCGTATCCGGCAGTCAGGGCTCTTGCCGCTTACCTTAATATGCCTATAGATGAACGACAGGAGTTCTTTCGGTTATATGATATTCACCTTCAGGGAGAGGAAGCTTATGAAAACCGGCAGGCGGTCTGTGAGTTATTAAATACATTATCATCCCTTAGTTTAATAATGCCCCCGCCGCCGGAGGTCGGTTCTATTTCAATGACCGGACAGCTTATTCGAGGTGAACATGCAGTACATAGCGCAATACGATCGGTATTGATTTATGAAACGTCTCATATAACAGATCCTGAGTTTTTATTATTTATTCCGGACAAGTTAAATATTACGATGGAACTTATGGAGCTGTGGCTGAATGAGAGACATTTTCAGGTTACGGAGCTTCTTTCGTTGCGTTCTGTGCGTAATGTTACTAACAGGCAGAACCTGGAGAAATTAAGTTCTGTGATTCCGTTGTGTCTGGCTTCGCGTGGAAATTATAAGCCTTATTATTTTACAGAAGCAGTTGGGGCGCTTGGGGTATCACCTATGTGCCATTATATTATTACACCGAATTATCTGATACAGATTTCAGAGGACCTGACCACTGCTCAAATTCGAAATGATCCGGAACTTATAACATATTACAGTAATTGGTTCAAAACTTTAATTCAGAATTTTGATCCATTGGCACGATGCAGTTCCAATATCATGGAAGTGCTGATGGAATATATAAGGGGTACATCTCCGGATGCTTTACAGGTGATTATGTCACAGCCATGTCCGGGGCGGTACATTACAGAAAATGTAATACAGAAATACCTGAATAGTGATGATATGCCTTATGATCAGATGTATCAGCTTGTGGAAAATCATTTTTCAGTTTTGCGTCAGATCGAAAAGAATTATGTGACTATTTTTACGGAAAAAGGACTGGAAGATTTGATCCGGAGCTGTGTACTTCAGGATCTGCCGCCGCAATACGTTCCTCCATTGGATTCTGCTGATATTAAGAGCATGCTTCAGTCATTGTATGAGGAAATTGATAAAGGTACAGTTGAAGGACTGATCGTCCGCCCGACATATCTTAAAATACCGGATTATCTTAGTTTTTATATGGCTCCGGAAACAGGGATTCACATTTATACTACGAATGCATTTATTTATGGTGCATATTGCTGTGATATCCATATTGCGGAAACTTCAATATGTAAAATGTTTTCAGATTTTGTTCAGGGATTGCCAGGCAGCCCTATGGTTTACTCAAAAGAAGAAACATTGGGATTACTCAGACAATATATCGACAGGATATAGCTTTAAACTGTGACAGAAAGCATGCCATATTTTGCACAAAACCAGTCACAGCTTGTAATATCTTCCAATATGTTTAAAATGGAAATACGCTCATCGTTCCTGAGCCGGAAGCGGATTGCGAATATCCGCTTGACATGAAAAAAGATGGAGGTATTATTTTTGTACAGAAAGAGAACAAAAAGATTATTTTTTGGAGCATTATGTTCAATGCTTATAACGCTATCGACGGTACCGGTCTATGCACTGAATGATATATCAAAGCCGGCCCAGACACCGGTGGAGCTGGAGAAAATAGGAGTTGAAAGCTGGGAGTCCTGGAAAGAAGGAAATGGCGGCGAATATTCAGATTGGATAGGTGTTTATTATGCAGAGGGTACTGGACTGGAGCTTCAGATCACCTGTCAGCATTTAAGAGGAAGCGGCGGTTTTACAGCAGATGAGAATGGGAATCCGTATATACTAATGCAGTTAAACGACTATGGAAGTGGACAAACTCTTATTTATGGTGATATTAATGAAAGTGGAGAAAATCAGTATAGTACATTAGATTCTAATATTACATTAACCAGAACAGGAAAAGGCAAAATACAGGTTGAGTTTTCACAGGATCAGATTAACAGTTGGAATGCGGATAATATGTATCTTTATATGGATCTTACTTCTGCTGAATTTGCAGATGTGGAGATGCTGGAAAAAGATCCAGCAGAAAACAATTGGGAAGGTACTTATCTGGATGACAGCAATGTGGTATCCAGTAATACATCTACGTTGTATGCTTTCAAACAGTTATATGGCACATCCGATTATTTTTGCTACATGACATTTCTGCAGTATGGAGATGAAACTGGCAGCAGATATTATTTTTATACGGAAAAGGGAGATAAACTGGTTCATGCTCAGCTGCCTGGTGTTGTATCGTCGGAAGTTACGTATGAATGTTTTGGAAAAGATGACAGTGGAGCATTGTGCAGACCAATTTCTACTATTCCGGAGAGTCAGATCGATCAACCTTTAAATTTGAATGATCTGGAAGGAAGGTATGAACAATTATCGAATCATCCACAGTGGGAAGATGATGTCGATGGATATTTTAGGTAGAAATAAAAAATATTATCCTGCAGGATTGCTCAGACAATATATCGACAGGATATAGCTTTAAACTGTGACAGAAAATATGTCATATTTTGCACAAAACCAGTCACAGCTTGTAATATCTTCCAAATATGTTTAAAATAAACATACAATCATTGTTCCTGAACCGGAAGTGATTTCGGTGTGGGAGGGATGGTTGGGATCGTGAGGTAATTTCCGAAACGGCGTTGGAAGAAAAAGATTAAATATTTAACTGAAAAGGCAAGGTCTGAACAACGAAACATAGTTCGGACCTTGTCTTTTGTTTTGGAAGATTTTTACTGAATTAAGCAAGTAGCCCATATGGAGGTTAGTAAATATACAATTGACTGAAATGACAGTGGAAAATGGAAATAAAGGTAGAGACAAAAGTGGAAAAATCGTGTACAATAGCTTTTGTGGAATAATAAAATAAATGTAACTGTTCATTACCTTCACAGTTATGAGTCAGAGTACTTCATAGGACAGTGGACTGCTGAATAGTTACAAACAAATTACGTATATAAAGAAGGCAGGAAAATAATGAAAGCAGAAGTTGTATCCATGATTGCGGATAAGCTTGATATGGAAGCCATTCAGCGTGGTGGAGAAATTTTGAAACAGGGTGGTCTGGTTGCGTTTCCTACGGAGACTGTATATGGTCTTGGAGGAGATGCGTTGAATCCGCAGGCATCTATGAAGATTTATGCAGCCAAGGGCAGACCGTCAGACAATCCTCTGATCGTGCATATTGCGGAATTTGATAAGTTGGCACCTATTGTGGCCGAAGTTCCGGAGAAGGCGAAGATTCTGGCCAGGAAGTACTGGCCGGGACCACTTACTATGATTTTACCGAAGTCTGATCTGGTGCCGAGGGAGACTACAGGAGGACTGGACAGTGTGGCTGTTCGTTTCCCAAGTGACAGGATCGCTCAGGAACTGATCAAAGCAGCCGGCGGTTATGTGGCTGCACCAAGTGCGAATACTTCCGGCAGACCAAGTCCTACAACTGCACAGCATGTGGAAGAGGATCTTGGCGAGGCTATTGAGATGATCATTGACGGAGGCCAGGTGGGAATTGGTCTTGAGTCTACGATCGTGGATTTCACAGAGGATGTTCCGGTTGTTTTACGTCCGGGTTATATTTCTCTGGAAATGCTTCAGGAGACTTTGGGTGATGTGCGGATGGACAAAGGGCTGATCGCAGCTGACAGTAAGATTCGTCCGAAAGCACCGGGAATGAAGTATCGTCATTATGCGCCGAAAGCTGATCTGGCAATCGTTGAGGGGACAGAAGAAGCGGTTGTGAAGAAGATCAATGAGCTGGCAGCAGAGGCGAAAGCCCACGGAGAACAGGTTGGTATCATTGCGACAGATGAAACGAAAGACAGATATCCGGAGGGACTGGTAGTAAGTATCGGCAGCCGGAAAGAAGAGGAGACGATTGCTCATCATCTGTATGAAGTGCTTCGTGACTTTGACCAGAGCGCGGTTAAGTCCATTTATTCAGAAGCATTTTATACACCGAGAATGGGACAGGCTATTATGAACCGTCTGCTGAAGGCAGCAGGTCATAAGATAATTCGAGTAGGGGAATAAGTATTACTGATCATGAAGAAAACCGTAACGGGTAAGTATTGTATAAAAACAGAGAAAGGTCAGAAGGAAATATAAATAAATTAATTTCAGGAGGAAAAAAGGAATGATAGCTTTAGGATGTGATCACGGAGGATATGAACTGAAACTGGAGATCAGAAAATATCTGGATGAGAAAGGAATTGAGTACAAAGATTATGGATGCGACAGCACTGCTTCCGTAGATTATCCGGTATATGCAAAGAAGGTTGCACATGCAATTCTTGACGGTGAATGCGAGAAGGGTATCCTGATCTGCGGAACCGGTATCGGAATTTCTATTACAGCAAACAAGATCAAAGGAATCAGAGCTGCAGTCTGCACAGACTGCTTTACTGCAGAGGCTACAAGACTTCACAATGATGCAAATATCCTTGCACTTGGCGGAAGAGTTGTAGGTCCTGGACTTGCTGTCAAGATTGTAGATACTTTCTTAAATACACCATTCTCCAATGATGAGAGACATATCAGAAGAATCAATCAGATGGAGACAGAATAATCTCTGGCTATCTTTAACAGGGGGCACAGAAATATGGATAAAAATTGTAAACGTACAGATTATTTATCATGGGATGAGTATTTCATGGGAGTTGCCATGATGTCCGGAATGCGTTCCAAGGATCCGAACTCTCAGGTTGGAGCCTGTATCGTAAGTGAAGACAACAAAATTCTTTCTATGGGGTATAATGGATTTCCGAAGGGATGTTCAGATGATGAATTTCCGTGGGCAAGAGAAGGGGATGATCTTCACACGAAATATTTTTATGTCACTCACAGTGAACTGAATGCAATCCTTAACTACAGAGGCGGAAGTCTGGAGGGGGCGAAGCTTTACGTTTCTCTGTTTCCGTGCAATGAATGTGCGAAGGCGATCATTCAGGCCGGCATCAAGACGATCGTTTATGACTGTGACAAATATGCAGACACACCGGCAGTGATCGCGTCCAAGAGAATGCTGGATGCTGCGGGAGTCAGGTATTATAAGTACAACAGGACAGGCAGGAAGATTACTATTGAAGTGTAGAAGTGTGATCGTTACTGTTCACGGGTAATATCCCGCGAGTGTTTCAAAGTGTGTAATTTTAACTCTTGACACAATCGTACATTTCAAATAAAATAAAATCAAATGCAAATATTTACGGCGATGAAGAGAATAGTACATAAGGAGCAATCCCAGAGAGGAATTCATTTGGTGGAAGGATTCTGTGCGCGAGTTATGGAACCGGCCTCGGAGCTCCGTACAATTGAAGTACGGCGTTTTTTCCTGCGTTATCGGAAGAAGAGCGAGCAGTGTGCAGGCATTTGGGCACAGTGCTAATTAGGGTGGTACCGCCGAAGCCTTTCGGTCCCTTGTGAGGGATGCTGGGCTTCTTTTTTTCGTTTTTTATAATATGACAGATTTTGCCGGATTATAAAAAAGCAGATTTTTGTACTGTGAAGCAGATAGGGAAATTTATTTATAGAAGAAAAATAAGAAGAATATGCATTCCGCCGCGACTATATCCTGATGCGCTGTCAGGATCAACATATCACATAAAAAGGAGAAACAATTATGGCAAACAACAAGAAACTGGTAGAAGCCATCACATCCATGGAAGAGGATTTCGCCCAGTGGTATACCGACGTTGTAAAGAAAGCTGAACTCTGCGGTTATACCAGCGTTAAAGGCTGCATGGCAATCAAACCTGCAGGATATGCAATCTGGGAAAATATCCAGCACGAACTGGACAGAAGATTTAAAGAGACTGGCGTACAGAACGTGTACATGCCAATCTTTATTCCGGAATCTCTTCTTCAGAAAGAGAAAGATCATGTAGAAGGATTTGCACCTGAGGTTGCATGGGTAACTCATGGTGGTCTGGATCCGCTTCAGGAGCGTCTGTGTGTACGTCCTACATCAGAGACATTATTCTGTGACTTCTATGCAAAAGAAATCCAGTCCCACAGAGACCTGCCGAAGGTATACAATCAGTGGTGTTCTGTAGTGCGTTGGGAAAAGACAACACGTCCGTTCCTTCGTTCACGTGAGTTCTTATGGCAGGAAGGCCATACAGCTCATGCTACAGCCGAGGAAGCAGAAGAGCGTACTATCCAGATGCTGAATCTGTATGCAGATTTCTGTGAGGAAGTACTTGCAATCCCGGTTATCAAGGGACAGAAAACAGACAAGGAGAAATTCTCCGGTGCAGAAGCTACTTATACAATTGAATCCCTGATGCATGATGGAAAAGCTCTTCAGTCCGGTACAAGCCATAACTTTGGCGATGGATTTGCAAGAGCATTCGGCATCCAGTATACAGATAAAGAAAATAAACTTCAGTATGTACATCAGACATCCTGGGGCATGACAACACGTATGATCGGTGCTATTATCATGGTACATGGTGATAACAGTGGTCTGGTACTGCCTCCGAGAATCGCTCCTGTACAGGCAGTGATCATTCCGATCCAGCAGAGAAAAGAGGGCGTTCTTGAGAAAGCAGATGAGATGTTTGCAGCATTAAAGGCAGCAGGAGTCCGCGTAAAAGTAGACGACACAGACAAGAGCCCGGGATTCAAATTCGCAGAGCAGGAAATGCGTGGTATTCCGGTTCGTATCGAGTGCGGCCCGAAAGATATCGAGAATGGTCAGGCTGTGATCTGTCGTCGTGATACAAGAGAGAAATACACAGTTAAATTCGAAGAGCTTGTAGAGAAAGTACAGGAGATCCTGGAAACAATCCAGAAGGATATGCTGGAGCGTGCACGTGCACACAGAGATGCTCATACTTATGTTGCTACAAACTACGAAGAATTCAAAGATACGATCGTCAACAAACCAGGCTTCGTAAAAGCTATGTGGTGTGGTGACCGTGCATGTGAAGACAAGATCAAAGAAGATGTTCAGGCTACATCCAGATGTATGCCGTTTGAACAGGAACATTTAAGCGATGTCTGCGTATGCTGCGGAAAACCGGCTAAGAAGATGGTTTACTGGGGAAGAGCATACTAATTCAGAAGAAATAACAATAAAGAAAACCGGCAGCAGAGACATATCTGGATGCCGGTTTTCGGAATTTGATTTATTAATTATAGGAAACTAAAAACTTTCAGGCAGAAAATCAATAATAAATATAAACAGATAAGGATGGTCATATGATTCTGGAAATACCCAAAAACGCGGAGACAATTTTGCACATACTGGAAAATGCAGGTTATGAAGCTTATGTAGTAGGCGGATGCGTCCGCGATTCTATTCTGGGGCGTATCCCGGATGACTGGGATATCACTACATCTGCGAAGCCGGAGCAGGTAAAAGCACTGTTTCACAGAACTGTAGATACCGGTCTGCAGCATGGAACTGTGACTGTTCTTATGGAAAAAGAAGGCTATGAGGTCACTACTTATCGTGTAGACGGTGAGTACGAGGACGGCAGACATCCGAAAGAAGTAACCTTTACCGCAAGCCTTGAGGAGGACTTAAAGCGGCGGGACTTTACTATCAATGCTATGGCGTACAATCCTTCCAGAGGACTTGTTGATCTTTTCGGCGGAATGGAAGATATTGACAGAAAGATTATCCGCTGCGTAGGTGATCCGCTGGAGCGTTTTACAGAAGATGCGCTCCGTATTATGCGTGCTGTACGGTTCAGCGCTCAACTTGGCTTTACCATTGAGGATGAGACACGTAAAGCATTGAAAGTTCTGGCGCCGAATCTGAAGCATGTCAGCGCAGAGCGTATTCAGGTGGAACTTGTGAAGCTTCTTATGTCACCCCATCCTGATTATCTCAGGGTAGCCTATGAGGCGGGGATCACTGCAGAATTTCTGCCGGAATTTGATGCCTGCATGGAAACTCCGCAGAATACTCCTCATCACTGTTATACAGTTGGGGAGCACATCCTGCACAGTCTTGATTATGTGCGTGCGGACCGTGTTCTGCGTATTACCATGTTGCTTCATGATATTGGAAAACCTGTGGTGCGAAAAACGGATGAGAATGGAAGAGACCATTTCAAAACCCACGGGGATGCAGGAGAAAAGATGGCAGGTCAGATCCTGCGCAGGCTGAAATTTGACAATGATACCATCCGCAAAGTCACCCGCCTTGTGAAATGGCATGATGATAGACCGGAGGGAACGACGAAATCTGTGCGTCGTGCAGTGAATCGCATCGGTGAGGATCTTTTTCCATATTATCTGGAAGTGCAGCAGGCAGATATGCTGGCACAGAGTGAATACAGACGTGTTGAGAAACAGGAGCGTCTGGATAAGGTGAAAGAGGCTTATGAAGTGATTCTGAATGAGCATCAATGCGTATCACTGAAGACTCTGGCAGTTACGGGAAAAGATTTGATCCAGGCAGGATATAAGCCGGGCCGCGAAATCGGAGAGACACTGAACCGGCTGCTGGAAGAGGTACTTGCTGATCCGCAGAAGAATCAGAAAGAAATATTGCTGGGCATGCTTGATATGAAATAAATAGCCAGAAATCCGGGGGTATATCCCCCGGATTTTTTTCATATGTATAGAAAGTATCAAAATAAGAGGGGGATATGTCATTGTATGATTACGGACTAGGCACTCTGGCTCAGTATGAGCTGACAGCAGACCGTTCTGCAAGGACAAGGGGGGCCCTGCTTTGTTATACTTCGCAGGGACTTTTGATTTTGAGGGAGTTTCACGGTTCGGAAAAAAAGCTGAAAAAACAGCAGGAGCTTTTGCTTCATCTCAGGGAATGTGGAATGAATATTGACTATTTTCTGCAGAATTCTCAGGAAAGTCTGGTCAGCAGGGATAAAGATCAGCTGACTTTTACTCTGCAGCACTGGTATGAAGGACGGGAATGCGATACCAAATCCAGGGATGATATCATAAAAAGTGTCCGGACGCTGGCAAGGTTACATATTTTAATGAAAATGGAACCTGTGGAGGAATACAGGGAAAGATCTCTCAGGGAGGAATATCTCCGGCACAATCAGGAGCTTCGTAAGATACGCAAATTTATACGGAACAAAGGAGCATCCAATGTATTTGAGAAAAATTATCTGGCAAGTGTGGAGCAGTTTCTTGAAAGGGCACAGTATGCAGTAAAGCTTCTGGACGAGACGGACTATGATGATCTCAGGGAAAGGGCATGGCGGGAAGGACAGGTATGTCATGGAGAATATAATCAGCATAATATTCTGATGCTGAAAGGTGATCATTTTGGGACAGCAGTTACAAATTTTGGTCACTGGAGTTTTGATATTCAGATAGCAGATTTGTATCGTTTTATGAGAAAAATACTGGAAAAATATAACTGGAATCTGGAACTGGCAGGGGAAATGCTCAGGGAATATCATAAAATCCGTCCAATCTCGGCAGAAGAGTGGAAAAATCTGCGTGTACGTTTCACTTATCCTGAAAAATACTGGAAACTGGCAAATTATTATTATTCACACAAAAAGGTGTGGATTTCAGAGAAAAATGTGGAAAAGCTTCAGAATCTTATCAGACAGAGAGAAATCTGGGAGAATTTTGCAGAGGAATGTTTCAGGGATTATCCTCAGTAACACAGAGCTGAACAGTTACGAAAAACCTTGACAATATGGGGAAAAAGGTATATATATAGAGGATAGAGCTCTGTCGCTTTTGGCAGATGCCACCAAACAAGAAAGAGATCATTAGAGGAGGAAACACCATGAATAAAACAGAATTAGTAGCAGCTATGGCGAAAGAGACAAACTTATCCAAGAAGGACGTAGAAGACGTTCTGAAATCTTTCGTTGATGTCGTTTCTAAAGAACTGAAAAATGGCGGAAAAATCCAGTTAGTAGGATTTGGTACATTTGAAGTAAGTGAAAGAGCTGCTCGCGAGGGAAGAAATCCTCAGACTGGTGAAACTATGAAAATCGAAGCTTCTAAATCACCGAAATTCAAAGCTGGAAAAGCATTAAAAGATATGGTTAACGGTAAATAATAAAGGCGATAACCGGGGGAACGAAAGTTCCCCTTTTTTGATACTCTGGCGGAGTAATTCGTGAGTATCCATTTACAGGACATTTACAGGAGTAGAATATGAGATTAGATAAATACTTAAAGGTGTCACGTCTGATCAAACGCCGTACAGTGGCAAACGAAGCATGTGATGCAGGAAGAGTTCTTGTCAACGATAAGCCTGCCAAGGCATCTGTACAGGTAAAGACGGGAGATACTATTGAAATCCAGTTCGGAAGTAAGAACGTCAAAGTAGAAGTACTGGATGTAAAAGAAACTGTCAAAAAAGAAGATGTAGAGAGTATGTACAAATATCTTTGATTCCGGATGGTAATTTGCAGCTTTTGGCATTTGTGCAGTGGGAACATATAAATTTTTAACATTTTATTGTCTATTTCCATTTTCCGGCACATAAACTACTGATAAGTAACAGATTGGCAGGTCATAGTTTCCGGAGGCTGTGACCGGGAGGCGTCTGTGGAAGAGAAGAAGATACTTTCAACTCACAGCCTGATGCTGGAAAACCGTCAGAACGGGAGAATTACCGGGGTAAAGGATATTAAATCCTTTGATGAAAAAGAAATCCTGCTTTTTACACAGGCAGGGAAACTTGTAATAAAGGGAGAACAGCTTCATGTGAAGCAGCTTGATCTGGAAAAGGGAGAAGTAGATCTGGAGGGAAAAGTGGACAGTCTTACCTATCTGTCAAAGAATACAGATAACAGGGATGAATCCTTATTTAGAAGGATGTTCCGGTGAGAGATGAGTGCATTTATTCATCATGAATTACTTCTGCTGCTCCGGACAATAGCTGTGGGTGCTGTTCTCCTTTTGTGTTATGATCTGCTGGCTGCATTCAGGAATGTTTTTGCACATTCGGATAAAGCTGTCGGGACGGAAGACATTCTATACTGGCTTTGTTGTGCCTTTTTTGTTTTTTCGGAGATTTACAGGAACAATGAAGGGATCCTGCGTTTTTTTATGGTTTTAGGATTTTTATCCGGAGCGTATATCTGCAACAGGGTCCTCGGAGATATTTTTGTAAAATGCTGTACGAAATTTATGGAGATTCCTGTAATAATTATTAAATTTTTGATAAAATGGTTGCTATTTCCGGTCAAAAGATGTAAACTTCTGAGGTATAAAATGTGTAAATATGCTATAAAAGAAAGGCTGGCAAATTGGGTAGTTCTAAGAAAAAAAAGAAGAAAAGAAAAGTAGGCTACGAATCTCTTGGAATGCTTGCGATTGCGCTGGTTGTTTTAGTTCTTCTGGGAGGACTTATGCTTAAAAGCAATGACCTTCAGGAACGCCTCACAGGATATGATGCTAAGGCCGCCACTCTTCAGCAGCAGATAGAAGATGAGCAGGACCGTACAGAAGAGATTGATAAATTAAAGAAATACATGGAGACAGACGAATATGCTGAGGAAGTTGCCAGAGAGAAACTGGGACTTGTGAAGGACAATGAGACTGTTTTTAAGAAGCAGCAGTAGCAGAAATACTAACAGTTAAAAAGTCGAAAACTTTTAAGACTTTTTCGTCTGAGTTTGACAGATATTTCAGAGCCCTTTCCATATAATACCTCTGATAAGAATTATAAGGGGAATTTATAAGGGGAGGGGAGAATATGCAGGAATGGATGATTGCCATGCTCGTTATCAGCATTATGCTGATCATACGGGACATGGCAAAAACTATTTTAGCGGAAAATCTGCCGGATACAGAAGAACTGCTTTCTTTGCAGGAGAATCATCCGCAGAAAGAACGCGTGGAGAAATATGCGGCGTCTTTTCAGAAACTGGCAGATACTTTTTATGGGATGCCATACCGTAAAGATTATCTGAGCAGCAGGCAGATTGAGAGGATCATTGAGGATACAAATACAAAAGTATGCAGCAGATGTTATCAGAGGGAGATTTGCTGGGGAGAACACAGTCAGGAACTTGGCAAAGGTGTGGAAGCACTGGTACGCTCTATGGAAAGCGGAAACGAGGATGATATCAGAAGTATCCGCAGTGACTGGACAAGTATATGTCCGCGGTCCGTGCAGTATTATGAGGCGGTTGTGGAGAATTTTCAGAGAGAGAAGCAGAACCTGATGTGGGATAACCGTATGATCGAGAACCGGCTGGCAGTTGCACAGCAGCTCATGGAAGTTTCACGGATCATGGAGAATGTGGCAAGTGATCTGTATGATCTGGAAAGAGGCACACCCCAGTTTGAAGAAGAACTGCGCAAAAATCTGCGCAAAATCCATGTGATTCTGCGTCAGGCGTGGGTGATGGACAAGGTGAAAGGCCGCAGGCAGGTGTTTCTTACTATGCGTGCAAGAAGTGGACAATGCATTTCCATGACAGAAATCTCACAGCTTCTCTCAGGTGCCTGTGGGAGCCCTATGGTGCCTGTGAATGGAAGCAGGTGTATTGTAAATGGAGAATATCATACCGTTCATTTTGTTGAAGATGTAAGTTATCAGATACTTTACGGAGTCGCCAGGCTGACCAGGGAAGAAGAAAAAGTTTCCGGCGATAACTATGTGTGCAGACAGGAAGACGGAGGCAGATTTGTTATGTGCCTTTCGGATGGAATGGGTTCCGGGATGGAAGCCTGCAGGGAGAGCGAGACTGTCGTAGAACTTCTGGAGCAGTTTCTGGAATCAGGATTTTCGCAGGAGACGGCTGCCAAGATGGTTAATTCCGCACTGGTGCTTAAAGGGCAGGAGGGAATGTTCTCTACTGTGGATATCTGCGCGGTAGATCTGTATACAGGAATCTGTAATTTCCTGAAAGCAGGGGCCGCATCAACTTTTATAAAGAGAGACCATTGGGTGGAGTCTATCACGTCTGAAAGTCTGGCAGCGGGACTGGTACAGCAGATTGACTTCGAGACTGCATCCAGAAAGCTTTATCACGGGGATTATCTGGTTATGATGACGGACGGAGTTCTGGATGCGCTTCCAAGCCAGAAAGAGGAAGAGACTATGAAGGAGATCATCATGGATGTTCATGAGGAGTCACCTAAAGACTTCGGCAGGGGAATCCTGGAGAGAGTGCTGGGATACAGCGATTATCGTGCCCGGGATGATATGACAGTACTTGTGGCAGGCGTGTGGAAGAAATAATCAAAGTTATATTGACAAAGAGTATTAGAGACAAAAAGGATAAAAAATGAAAAGAGAAGTTCTTGCTTACATAAAGCAAAACAAAATGATTGAAAAAAATGATGTGGTCCTTGCCGGTGTGTCCGGGGGAAGTGACTCTATGGCAATGCTGCGGATATTGAAAGAACTGCAGCCTGAATTGAAGTTTATGTTGCGTGTTGTTCATGTACATCATGGAATACGTGGACAGGAAGCTGACAGGGACAGCAGTTTTGTGGAAAACATATGCAGGGAATGGCAGATTCCATGTATGGTTTATTATTATGATGTACCGAAACTGAGCCGTAAGTGGAAGCTGGGTGAGGAAGAAACCGGAAGAATCGTCAGGAAAGAAGCTTTTCAGAAAGAAATCAGTGCCTGGAATCCGGAAACCAGGATCAGGATCGCGCTGGCACATAACCAGGAGGATCTGGCTGAGACCATGATCCACAATCTTTGCCGTGGAACCGGTCTTCGCGGACTCTGCACCATGCGTCCTGTGGACGGGGAGATCATCCGTCCGATCTTATGTTTAAGCAGAGAAAAAATTGCCGATTATTTAAAAGAAGAGAATATTTCCCATATTCAGGACAGCACCAATCTGTCAGATGAATATACCAGAAACCGTATCCGTCATCATATTCTGCCTATGCTGGAGCAGCAGGTAAATATAAAGGCAGCGGCACATATGGCAGAAACTGCAGCGAGGATATCTCAGGCAGAGGAATATCTGACACAGCAGAGCAGTCAGGTTCTGAAAGATTACAGGACAGATAATGGGTATTATTTTACAGAAAAATTTTTTATGGAGCCTCAGATCATTCAGACATATGCGCTGCAGCAGGCAATGGAAGATCTGGCGGGGAGACGGAAGGACCTGACAGCAGTACATTTTCAGAAGGTTCTGACGCTTTATGAGATGCAGACCGGAAGAAGGGTAAGTTTGCCGTATCATATGGAGGCCAGAAGAGATTACACAGGAGTACGGCTTTTTTTACAGGAAGAAGATTCAGTCATAGGAAGGTCAGTATGGACAGGTCAGGATAGCGGAGAAAGTGCAGGTTCCGCAGCAGAGGAGAAGAATTATAGAACACATGCTGCAGAGATGGAGTGTGAAATCAGGATTCCCGGAACTGTTATCTGCCCGCTGGGCACTTTTTCAACGGAAATATTTTCCTATGAAGGTCAGAAGATTGAAGAAAAGAAGTATACGAAATGGCTGGATTATGATAAAATAGAAAAGAATCCGTGTATTCGAACCAGACAGACAGGGGATTACATGGTCATCAACGCGCAGGGAAACACAAAGAAACTGAACCGATGCATGATCGATGAGAAGATCCCGTCAGAGAAGCGGGATAAGATTCCGCTGATCGCATGCGGAAATGAGATTCTCTGGCTGGTAGGAAGCAGGATGAATGAGAGGTATAAAATTAACCCCCAAACCAGGAAGGTGTTAGTATTAAATTACCAAGGAGGAAACGAAAATGAGTGAGAAAATCAAAGTTTTACTCAGCGAAGAGGAAGTAGATTCCCGCATTAAGCAGATCGCAGAAAAAATCAGCAAGGATTATGCAGGCAAAGAGATCCATTTAATCTGTGTATTAAAGGGTGGTGTGTTCTTTACATGTGAACTTGCCAAGAGAATCACAGTACCGGTTTCTCTTGACTTTATGTCTGTATCCAGCTATGGCGATGATACCAAATCCAGCGGTGTTGTAAAGATCGTCAAAGACCTTGACCAGCCACTGGAGGGTAAGGATGTTCTGATCGTAGAGGATATTATTGACTCCGGAAGAACTTTAAGCTATCTGATCGATATTCTTAAAAAGAGAAATCCAAACAGTATCCGCCTGTGTACATTACTGGACAAACCGGAACGTAGAGTCAAAGATGTCAAAGTTGATTACTGCTGTTTCAACATTCCGGATGAGTTCGTAGTTGGATATGGTCTGGACTATGCGCAGAAATACAGGAATCTTCCATTCATCGGAGTAGTAGAACTGGGGGAAGACTGAAAGGAGATTTAACTAAGTGAACAAACAGCCAAGCAGAATTGGTCTGTATCTGGTGCTGATCATTGCTCTGGTAGCCGGTTATTTCTATCTCAATAATCAGGTGGTGTCTCAGAGCAGTTACACACAGAAGCAGCTGGAGCAGGCTCTTGAAGACAACAAGGTGGTTGATGCAACGATTCAGCAGAACAGAGAAGTTCCGACAGGTGCTGTGATCGTAGACACAACAGATGACGGACAGAGAAAAGTCTATGTGACAGATGTCAATCAGGCGATCGAACTGCTGAACAAATATAACATTGATGTTACAACTCAGAATGTACCGGGAGATAATTTGTTCCTGACAACGTTGCTGCCGGTTCTTCTTACCGGAGCACTTGTGATCTTTCTGATCATGATGATGAACCGTCAGATGTCCGGCGGTGGCGGCGGAAATGCCAAGATGATGAATTTCGGCAAGAGCCGTGCGAGAATGACAACTCCGGATGACAATAAGAAAGTTACTTTTGATAATGTAGCAGGACTGCAGGAGGAGAAGGAAGATCTGGTAGAGGTAGTAGATTTTCTGAAATCTCCGCAGAAGTATACAAAAGTCGGCGCAAGAATTCCGAAGGGCGTGATTCTTGTAGGCCCTCCAGGAACAGGTAAGACACTTCTGGCAAAAGCAGTAGCCGGGGAAGCAGGAGTTCCGTTCTTCTCTATTTCAGGTTCTGATTTTGTGGAAATGTTTGTCGGTGTAGGTGCATCCCGTGTGCGTGACCTCTTTGAAGAGGGCAAGCGTCATGCTCCGTGTATTATTTTTATCGATGAGATCGATGCGGTTGCCAGACAGCGTGGAACCGGTATGGGCGGCGGTCACGATGAGAGAGAACAGACACTGAACCAGCTCCTTGTAGAGATGGATGGTTTCGGTGTGAATGAAGGTATCATCGTAATGGCAGCAACGAACCGTGTGGATATCCTGGATCCGGCAATCCTTCGTCCGGGACGTTTTGACCGTAAAGTCGCAGTAGGACGTCCGGACGTGAAGGGAAGAGAAGAAATTCTCCATGTTCATGCCAAGGATAAACCGCTTGGTGAGGATGTGGATCTGGCTCAGATCGCAAAGACAACAGCAGGATTTACAGGTGCGGATCTGGAGAATCTTCTGAACGAAGCTGCTATTGAAGCTGCAAGGCAGGGAAGAGGATTTATCCGTCAGTCTGACATTAAGGGTGCTTTTATCAAAGTAGGCATCGGTGCTGAGAAGAAGAGCAAAGTGATTTCTGAGAAAGAGAAGAAGATCACAGCTTACCATGAATCCGGACATGCGATCCTGTTTCATGTACTTCCGGATATGGACCCTGTTTATACAATTTCCATTATCCCGACAGGAATGGGCGCAGCAGGTTACACAATGCCGCTTCCGGATAATGACGAGATGTTTAATACTAAAGGAAAAATGCTTCAGGATATTATGACTCTGTTGGGCGGACGTGTAGCAGAGGAGATCATCTTTGGAGATATTACCACAGGTGCATCCAATGATATCAAACGTGCCACTGCAACAGCCAGAAGCATGGTAATGAAATATGGTATGTCTGATAAGCTGGGACTCATCTCTTATGGAGATGACGATGACGAGGTATTCATCGGAAGAGATCTGGCTCACACCAGAAGCTACAGCGAAGATGTAGCCAAGGCAATCGATGAAGAAATCCGCCGTATTATCGGAGAATGCCATGACCAGGCGAAAAAGATTATTCTGGAACACGAGGACGTTCTGCACAAGTGCGCAGCACTTCTTCTTGAGAAGGAAAAGGTGCACAGAGACGAGTTTGAAGCACTTTTTACAACAGAAAATCCAGAAACAGAAAATACTGATATATAATATAACCAAAAAAGTGTGCCGAATTTTGTGAAGTTTGTGCACACTTTTTTCTTGCCCCATGCTATTATATATATCGTAAAAACCCCCCAATACATTATATAGTTTTTGCTACACC
>CAJLTE010000022.1 GCA_905209435.1 uncultured Blautia sp.
TAGTAAGTTTAGCCATGTTTTTTTCCATTTTTTCCACCTGTAAACTCATGTTACATGTTCCTCCTTAATTTTCAGGTTATATTTTGCGACTGGTTTTTCAGCTGCGTTATTTCATTCACAGTTTTTACCTATTTCTATATATTCAAGTCTAAGCTCCGCTCCCACTAATGCAGAAGCGGGAGAGTTACTGTTCACTCCGTGCCCAGCAACGCAAGAGGCCTGTCTATAACTTAATTATATATTTACAGTCATTGTAGCAGTATAGCACAAAAAATATAAAAGTGCTAGTGTTTTTTCGCATAAAAATAAGGGTTTTGGGGTGTTTTTAGCGTGAATACACTACTGATTCTGCAATTTCGTTTGCTTTTTCGTCGTTTTCGAGCTGAGCGATCAGGGAAAGTGCAAAGTCTACGGCGGTTCCGAGGCCTCGGCTGGTAGTTATGTTTCCGTCTACTACTACACTGTCTTCGCTTGTCTGGGCGCCGTCTTTGGCGATAATTTCCATGAATGATGGATAGGATGTAGCCTTTCTGCCTTTGAGGAATCCAAGACCAGAGAATACGCTTGGAGCTGCACATATGGCGGCGATTTTTTTGCCTTTGTTGTTGAAGTCTGTCAGGAGGTCGGTGAGTGGTTTGTAGCCGGCGAGGTATTTGGTTCCTGGCATCCCTCCCGGGAGGACGAGCATGTCGGCATCGGTGAAGTCGGTTTCTGCAAATGTTGTATCGGTGAACATGGTGATGCCGTGGGATGTCTGGATCTGGGTAGTTTCTTTAATGGATACGGTTTTGATGTCGATTCCGGCGCGGCGGAGAAGGTCTACTACGGTTAAGCCTTCGATGTCTTCGAATCCGTCAGCGAGGAAGATGTATACTTTTTTACTCATTTTTTGTGCCTCCTGGTTGTTTTGTTTTTTAGATTTTCAGCTTATTTTCTGAAATGGATTATAGCATTTTTTATGGATTGTTACAATGTTTGTTTGATTTTGAATAGGGACGCGCGAAGCCCTCTGTCTCCTGGGGTTCAGTTTCGTGAGCCTAAGTAACTCTAAGGCCTGGGGAATCTGCTAAAGACATGGAAAAGAATGCAAAACTCGCTCCGTTGCAGACTTCGCTCAGACACGTTGCGATTCTTTTCCATAACGCAGATTTCCCAGACCTAAGAGTTACTAAGACTCGTCAAATTCACCCCAGGAGACAGAGGGCTTCGCGCTGGTAGCTGGCAAAATGTTACTTTTACCATACTTCTGGTTTTAAGTCTTTCGGTAATGGATTTGGATATGTTTCTCCGTCTAATATTTCTGTCAGTTCTTTTCTGGCTTCATTTGCCAGTTCTGGATTTTGTAAAAAATCCAAGGCGGTGAGGGCCATGATTTTGGCGGCATAGAGCATTCCTTTATGGGCGATAGCTGATTTGCCCTGGGCTACTGCCTGCCAGGAGTGGAGGGCGGTTCCTGCAGCGAATGTGGGGATGTTGAGGTGGACGGTTGGAACGATCCAGCTTACGTCTCCTACATCGGTGGAGTATTTGAGGTCGCTGTACAGATTTTGACAGGCGATTGGTTCGAAGATTGGGGTTTTCATTGCTTCCGGTGCTTTGGGACCAAAGTAGTCTCTGGCAATGGTCGGGAGTTGTTTTTTATCCTGGTCTGAGAGAGCTTGCTGGAATTTCTGAGCATAGGTGTATTCCTGCTCTGTATACGAAATCGGGCCAAGTTTTTCCAGGTATGCATTCATGTGGTCTGCAAGGATTTTGCTGGAGATCAGGTTGGAGTAAGCGGCTACCTGGCGGATTTCTACGGTGGTTTCGGTCATGAGGGCAGCGCCTTTGGCAATGTTGCAGACGCGGTTGTAGAGTTCTTTTACCTGGGTGATCTTTGGGGCGCGGATGGCGTAGAGGACCTGCGCTCTGGACTGGACTACGTTTGGAGCGTCTCCGCCTGTATCGGTGATAGCATAGTGGATTCTGGCTTCGTCTATCATGTGTTCGCGCATGTAGTTTACGCCTATGTCCATTAATTCTACTGCATCCAATGCGGAGCGGCCCAGTTCTGGGCACATGGAGGCGTGGGCCGGGGTTCCGTGAAATGTGAAAAATACTCTGAAGTTTGCTTTGGTGCTTCCGTAGCATGCGCGTCGCCCCTGTTCCGGGTGCCAGCATAGGGCAAGGTCGCAGTCGTTGAAATAGCCATCACGTACAAGGAACGCTTTACCGCCTGCGTTCTCTTCGGCCGGACAGCCATAGTAGCGGATTGTACCGTTCAGGTTATGCTCTTTCATAAAGTCTTTTAATGCTATTACGGAGGCAAGGGTGCCTGTTCCGATAAGCTGGTGACCGCAGCCGTGACCGCAATTATTCACATACTCTGATCCTTGTTTTTGTTCCCTTTCTGATTCACTTTCGCATTTTAAATTTTGTGCCGGTATCCGCTCTGTTGCATCTGCTTTCTGTGAAAGACCTGGCAATGCATCAAATTCTCCAAGGAAGCCTATAACTGGCTTTCCAGAACCGTATTCTGCGATAAATGCAGTTTCCTCTCCTGCAAGATTGGCTTTGACCGAAAAATCCTCTTCTTTTAATGATTGTTGGAGTAATTCAGAGGATTTATATTCCTGAAATCTCGGCTCTGCAAACTCCCAGATTTTATTGCTGATTTTAGCATAGTATTCTTTTTTACTGTCAATTTTTTCTGATATTTCTTTTATGTATTCATCCATATATTTTTCTTCCTGTTCCATGCTATTTCCTGCTTTTTTCTATGTTACCTGTAATATTTTTTTACCTATTTTACATCAAACAGATAAAGTATCTTTTTTCTACGTGTTCAATTTGAATCCAGCAGATATTCACATTCTGTTCTGCTACCTGATGTCAATCGGATATTCGCAATCCGCTTCGCTACGTGGCTCTACACCAAATAACTGCTCCGCAGTTTATCAGAAGGCGCTTGCACGCCTCCTGATACAAGCAAGTCCCCACCCACTGCTTATTGCTTTTCGCAATTGAAGCAGGGGACTTACTTGATTTGGTTAAATAAAATATGCATTTTCATTATTTTTCATCTATGCTATTATCATTATAGCACAAACTAAAGGATTGACACATTTTAACTCAATGGAGGAAATTTAAATGGAAATCGAACGTAAATTTTTAATATCCAAAGAAAATCTGCCTGCAGATCTCGATTCTTATCCACATCATAAACTGGAGCAGGGTTATTTATCCACCGCACCTGTAGTCCGTATCCGCAAAGAGGATGATAACTACTATCTCACCTATAAATCTAAAGGTCTTATGACTCGCGAAGAATATAATCTTCCACTTACAAAAGAATCTTATGAACATATGCGTCCAAAAGCCGATGGAATCCTTATTTCCAAAACCCGCTATCTTATTCCGGAAAAAGATGGACTTACCATAGAATTAGATATATTTGATGCACCATATAAAGGACTTTATCTTGCAGAAGTAGAATTTTCTTCTGAAGACCAAGCACTCAATTATAATCCACCTGCATGGTTCGGAGAAGATGTTACAAACTCCGGGAAATATCATAACAGCCGCTTAAGTCAGGGAAATTTGTGATTTTTCATAAACAATTCTTTTATATATTAGACATCCCCTATACTCTCAGATGAGTCAATCGGATATTCTACAAGCAAATCCCCACCCACTGCTTATTGCTTTTTACAATTGAAACAAAAAACTTACTTAACTTAATTAAATCTAATACTTATTACACTATAACTAAAACAGCTCCGAAATATTGTTCTGCTGATATGCATTTGCAGGAATCGTAGTAACTCTTAGGTTCTGGAAATTCGCGTTATAAAAAATCCGCCCACTGTCTGAGCCGCATAGCGGCGAGTTTGGGCGGATTTTTTATGGTTTTAGCGGATTTTCAGGGCCTTAGAGTTCCTAGATTCCGAAACCGCATATCAACAGAACAATATTTCGGAGCGTCCCTCTTATACAAATAAAATTACATTTTCTTTCCTTTTTCAGCTGCCCCATTCAGAGCTTCGAAAACAGCACTTCTGAACCCATTCTGTTCCAGAATACGTACTCCCTCAATAGTAGTTCCTGCCGGAGAGCATACCATGTCTTTTAATTCACCTGGATGCATTCCTGTTTCCAGTACCATTTTTGCACTTCCGAGTACAGACTGTGCAGCGAACTGATAAGCCTGTTTTCTCGGCATTCCCTGGGCTACTGCTGCGTCTGCCATTGCTTCTACAAACATGAACACATAAGCCGGTGAGCAACCGCTTACAGCACCTACTGCGTCCATCAGACGTTCCGGAACAACTTCTGTACGACCGAAGCTGTTCGTGATCTCGCAGATCTGATCCAGTTCTTCTGCTGATACTTTCTCATTAGCGCACACACCTGTCATACCTTCACCAACCTGAGCAGGAGTGTTTGGCATCATTCTTACTACTTTCAGAGGTTGTCCACATTTCTCTTCTAACCACGCAAGAGTTTTCCCCGGTGCAATGCCTACGACCGTGTGTTCCGGTGTCAGTTCATCTTTTACTTCGTTCAGTACTTCTTCATAAAACTGCGGCTTCACTGCCAGGAAAACCAGTTTTGTGTTTTTTACTACTTCGCGGTTATCCAGAGTTGTCACTACGCCAAGTTTTTCTTTACTTCGTTTGCTTCCTTCTTCTGTAAGATTAGAAACAATAATCTCGTCTTTCTTGTAGAGACCTTTTTTCAGCATACCGCTGATCATTGCAGAACCCATATTTCCACATCCGATAAATCCGATTTTCATAAGTTTAACTCCTCTCATATGATCCGACTTATTTATAATAGTAGTTATTTTGTAGCTGCTTTTTCGCATATTATAGTACAAGCCTTTAGTAAAGTAAAGCGTCACTTCATGTGGCTATCTTAAAATCTCCTCAATAGTCGAAACCGTACTGAATGTTCCTTTGTTCTGGGATATAATCGTCTTCATTCTTTGCAGTTCAAAGTAATTCACATAACAGATCAGTGTTTTGTTTTCCCCGGCAATCACCCCTGAAGATTTTAATATCGTACAGGTCTTGTTCAGTTCTTCTTTTATCTGACGAATAATTGCATCCGGATCTTTTGTAATGATCGTAACCTGTTTGATCGCATCGAAATGATCTGTAAAATGATCAATGATCGCAGTGGCAATGACATATACCAGAAAACTCAGCATAGCAGAATCCCGGTTAATAAGAATAAATACTGCAATATATACAATGACATTGAACCCGATCAGAATATAGGAAATACTATAATCTTTTCCTGTTTTATTGAAAATTTTATTTACAATGATATTGGCAAAAATTTCAGAACCATCTATACAACCGCCATTTCGCAAAATCAGTGAAAGCCCGATTCCAAGAATCGCACCGCCAAAAGCCACCGCAAGAAAATGTTCCGTATTCAGTTCAAACGGAATTTTTTCAAAATAAGCAAGACCAATCGTATAGACAACAAATCCAATGAATACTCTGACAAAGAACTTTTTTCCCAGAAAGAAGATTCCAGCGATCAGAAACTGAAGGAAAACAAGAAGAACACATAATGAAAGATTATAGCCGGTAAGTTTGCTGATAATAATGGCAATTCCTGCTGTTCCGTAGTCAATGGCATCATTCGGAAGCAGAATACAGGCAACAGAAAAACTTGCCAAAATTGCGCCAAGAACAATTGCCATATATGAGATAATTATCTGGATTTTTTTATTCAATACGTCTTTCCCTCCTCCATACTATAAAAACTGAAAAAGGCACTTTGCATGATCGCAAAACGCCTTCGTTTCCAAATTTAATGGCTGTATTTTAACACGTTACCTCAATAGTGTCAAGAATACACTATCCCAGTTCTTCCCTGCTCATTTTTTTCCTTTGTAATAAAGGTTTCTTTTATTCTGGCGGGCAAAAAAATGCCACACCGGAAGCAAATACAGATAAATCGCCGCACATACACTCATTGTCGGTGCACCGATAAATGCCAGAGGAACCGCCGATGCAATCGACCAGGGTATCAACGGTGCGACTACAACTGCTGAATTTTCCAGTGAAAGTGCAAATTCTTTTTTATCCGGATTGTTTTCTCCGCAAAGCTGATTGGTCAGCATGATTGATAGGGTCTGGTTGCAGGATACGGCTGCTGTCACAACAGAGGTCAACAAGGTTGTTCCGAATGGCGTGATTTTACTGTTTAATTTTCCAACTAAATCTTTAACTCCATGAAGGAAATCTGTTCCTTTGAAAATGCCGGAATAGCAGGATGAGATTCCTACGATAGCAACGACTTTCATATTGGAAAGGATTCCGCCTCCGCCCATCAGTCGATTGATCTGCATATCATCCGGCTGAAAGCCCGAAATACATAATGCAGGAAGTCTGGAAACCGGATATTTCTGTATCAGGACTGCCACAAATATTCCACACAATGCACTTACTCCCAGAGTTCTTTTTACATTGACACGCAGTGCGGAAAGAACAAGCACAACTATAACAGGAAGTAATGTCCATACTGACAGATGATAGAATTCTCCCAATATTGTCCGAATCTCTCCATCTGCAGTTCCTGCATGTGTCCGCAGGCCAAGAGTCCAGTAAACCGTACAGGAGATAACAAATGGCACTACCGCAGTCCTCGCCATTCCTTTCAGGTTATCGTATAAATCTGTTTTCGTCAGTTCGCTTACGAGCAATGCACTGGTAGAAACCGGGGAGCATCTGTCACCGAAATAAATTCCCGCAAGAATTGCTCCTCCTGCCAGGACATCTGAAACATTCATGCTCTTTGCCATTGTCATGCAGATCACGCCCATGGTAGCCGCCGTTCCAAATGCAGTTCCGGTCAGAAAAGATACCAGAGAACACAGGAGAAATGATGCCAACAGCATGATCGACGGCGCACAGATTCCTGACGCATAATAGACAATAAATGCAATAGAACCACTCGCCCGCCACACTGCAGTCATAATTCCTATCAGGATAAAAGTCAGCAGGATATTCTTCGCAGTCTTCATTCCCTGCCAGGAGAAAATCAGCATCTGTTTCCAGGTTTTCTTTTTTATCAGTCCATATGTAAAAAACAGCACCAGTCCCAGAATCATGGCATATATAATGGAAATTCCGGTAAATACACATAATAAAAGAACTGCAGCAAATATTCCAAGTAATAATAATTCCATAGGATACCTCCGGAGATTATTATATATCAGCTACAGTTCTTTTTCTATTCTTATATTGTTGATGCTTTGAGGTTTTTTGATGTTTTCATCATCTTATAATAAACCGGGATCAGCAGTGAGCAGGCTCCGATCCATGCTAATGGGCTTGCAATACATACAGATGTATATCCAATCATTCCGGAAAGTCCTACTGTTGCAGCGATTCGCATTACCAGTTCGATCATACATGCTACAAACGGTGCGCGTCCGTTCTGCATACTCTGAATGGAAGTACGGTATACTGCCAGCAGTCCCAAGATGAAGTAGCATGGAGCTACAACTGTCAGATACATATCTGAATAATAGTAAATTTCTTTCGTCGGATCTGAAAGGAACATTCTTACAATCGGATGTCTGAGCAATAAAATTCCGATACACATGATCAGATTGAATGTTTCTGTCTGGATCAGGCAGGCACGTACGCCCTGACGGATACGGTCTGTTCTGCCAGCGCCGAAGTTCTGTGCTACATAGTTGGAGATTGCTGTCATCATCGCATTATTGACCAGTACGGAGAGCTGATCTGCCTTGGATGCGGCAGTATATCCTGCAACTGCTGCAGTACCCAGTGAGTTTACGACTGTCTGCATGGCAAGCTGTCCGATGCACATAACTGACATCTGAAATCCCATTGGAAATCCGGTCTTTAAATGCAGGATTGCTGCATCTTTTAAGTCTGTGAAATCTTCTCTGCGCAAATGCAGGATTGGGAAGTTCTTTAATCCTACCACCAGGCTCAAAACTGCTGACAGGAACTGTAACAGGATAGTTGCCCATGCAGCGCCTGCTACACCCATATGTAACGGTACGATAAACAGGACATCAAGAAAGATATTCAGTACAGAAGAAAATACCAGGAAATACAGTGGTGTCTTACTGTCTCCCAATGCACGGAGCATGTTGGAGATCATGTTATAGAAAACAGTTGCTCCTGTACCGAGTAAAACTACAAACATATAGTCATACGCTTCGCCTGAAATATCAGCAGGAATCTGCATCCAGCGCAGAATCTGATGTGCAAGCAGACAGCAGATCAGTGTCAGAACTACTGTAAATGCAATACTCAGCAGTGTCGAAACTGCAACGCTCTTGCGCATTCCTTTTTCATCTTTTGCCCCGCATTTCTGTCCAAGACAGATACCGAAACCGCCTGTGAATCCATTGATAAAGCAGAATACAAAATAGATGATAATACTGGTAGAACCTACCGCCGCCAGGGAAGTTGCCCCCAATGTTTTACCTACGATTACGGAATCCGCCAGTGTGTAGAAAAGCTGAAACAGGTTTCCCAGGATTACAGGGATTGCGAATTTCAGCAGTGACCAGAACGGATTTCCTGTGGTCAGATCCATTTCTTTTGATCTTGCCATGTTTCTTACTCCTCTCCTTGCACGATGTGCGTGTCAACGTTATAATTATCATTACAAAAATTGATATATCCAGTGATGAACTGCCAAAACCTGTTAATAATTATGTTTCTATATATTTTCTTCAGACTTCAAAATAAAGTCTCACAATTATTATTCAGGTAATGTACTAATTTGGAATCATTTCATCACAATATATGAGATAGAATCGGAGAATTGTAAAATGGCTATGCGTAAAATTCTGGTGGATGACACCAACCGGGAACTTTGTGAACATGGAACTGCAGGTTTTCCCATGACAGTGAATCATGATGACCTCTGGGCTTTTGAGGGGAAAAGTGTTCCTATTCACTGGCATAATGACCTGGAGATCAGCGTTCCCAGAGAAGGGGAAGCGATTTATCAGGTTTACCAGAAAACTTATACTGTCAGACCGGGTGAAGCTCTTGTACTGAACCGAAATGTGCCGCATAGCTGCCATTCGCCCAATAATAGTCATGCCCGTTACAGTACGTTTCTGGCACGTCCGGATTTCATATATGGCGAATTCGGAAGTGATGTGGAACGCAACTGTTTTCGGCCTTTTCTGCAGAATTCTGCAGTTCCCTGTATTCTGCTGAATGAAGAAAACGAATGTACTAAAAGCGTGTTACAGAAACTCAATGAAGTTGAGGAAATCTTTGATCAGAAGTCTTATTGTTATGAACTGAAGATCAAAGGTCTTCTCTGTGAAGTGTACAGTCTGATCCTTTGTGAACATCAGAAAGAATTCACAAAATTCATTCCGTCTAACCAACTTGAACTGGAACGATTGGAGCAAATGTTGAATTATCTTAATACACATTTTGAGTCTGTAGTTTCTCTGCAGGAACTGGCTGATCAAGTTCATCTGTCCAGAGAGGTCTGCTGCCGTCTGTTTAAGAAAATGACAGGCAAAACAGTTACCGGATATCTGGAAGAATACCGTGTCAATCAGAGTCTGTCACTGGTACAGAGCAGTCAGTACTCTATGATCCAGATTGCAGATATGACAGGTTTCAGCAATGCAAGCCGATTTGCCTACGCATTCCGCAAGCAGTTCGGATGCAATCCTGGTGAATACAATTCTCTTAAGCGGCAGAATGTCTGATGAATACTTCTCTTTCTGCTGCATGGCTAATTATATTCGAAACCTGTCTGAAAGACGATTCTGGTATTGATTTACATGATACAGATATTGACTTTTTTATTTATTTCTTTTTGCATATTAGTTCTATTTATTTCAAGATAGAAATTTAGGTGACTTGAAATGAAACAAAATATAGTTACGGTCATTATGAAAAAAGACTATTGCACTATATATGATCAAAAATGTAATTACAGTCAACTTAAAGCAAGATCTTAGTGGACCTTAATCATTAAAAATACAATTGCAGTCAGCTTAAGGCAAAATCTTGGTTGACCTTAATCATTAAAAATACAATTATAGTCAGCTTAAAGCAAGATCTTGGTTGACCTTAATCATTAAAAGTATAATTTCAGTCATCTTAAAACAAAATCCCCAATGACCTTATTCAATAAAAGTGCAAATACGGTCATCCAAAAAAGAGATTGTAAATGACTTAAAAAGCAAGAAACAGAAATATAGTCACCCCAATAACAAATTATGACTGACTGTATTTACAAAAATTAGAATTCCAGTCAAACGCAAGGAACTATCACTCTTTATTTTAGAGATTATCAGCATTGCATCCGCAAAATTATTTTTCTATAAATACTAACTTGATATCAAACTCAAAGTTCTCCTGATCCAGGCGGTATTTCTTTGAGAGTTCCGGGCCGCAGCTGTTAGAGCCGATACCGTTCTGTGCATAGTCCAGGCATAATACTGTGCTGCCGCAGTTCTCAAGTTCATAGCTGTGTGCTTTGTTTGTGAGTTCTTCCTGTGTATAGACAGATGCATTGAATGAGAATGTCAGGTCACTGACTGCGTAGATGCTCTGGTCTTTGTTGGAAAGTTTTACATAATCACAGTCTGTATGGCTTCCGTTTTCCTGTGGACGAAGATAGTCTTCATGCATTTCCTCAACTGTTGTCTGGAATACTCCATGGTATCCTGCCTGTCTTTTATCAACGTAACTCTCTGCAGGTCCGATTCCGGAATAGGTAACGTCTGTGAACTCTTTGTCCAGGAACAGGCGAAGCCCAAATCTTGGAAGCATCGGGAATTCTAGGTCTCTTTCTACCTGCATTTTTACTGACACTGCTCCGTCAGGAGTGATCTGCCAATCTGCTTTTACTTCCAGAATTTTCTGCACTGTAGGTGCCATCAGACCAATCACACTATGTATCAGAACACTTCCCTCTGATATTTCATAAGTAGTTTCGTACGCTCTTGCATAGCTCTGGTCGTAGTGTGCATTCATCCATTCCAATTTGATCTTTCGGTCATTATCTGTTGGTGCACGCCAGATGTTTAATTCCATCGGCTGTGTGAAAAGCCGCTTATTTCCTGCATACATTTTGTCAAACAGGCCGGTCAGTTTATTAAATACATATACGTATTCCTGATTCTTACCGGTAATTTTCAGATATCTGTCTGATTCTTCGATTTCTATAGTGCTTCTGTCTGTAGCTTCATTTTCTGTGGCGTTTCTGTCGATATCTTCACTTTCCGTGATGCTTCTGACAATAGCTTCATCTCTGTCAGCACTACCAGCATTCTCAGAAGTATCGCTACTCTGCATCTTACCTGCAAGCAAGTTTACAGCAGTCTGATTTCTTCCATCTTCATTCATCAGCAGTATTTCATCAAATCCCAGACCCTGGTCTTTTTCCTGAAGTGTTGTTTCGTCTTTCAGATGGTAGTTAATTTTGAGGTAACATTTTCCGGCATCTGGAATATGAACCGGAATAATTACTCTTCCCTCTTCCCCCGCAGGTATACTCTCTTTTAACTGAATTTCTCCTATCTGCATATTCTTTCCATCGCAGCTTACTTCATAGGTCAGATAAAGATAATCTTTCAGATCCAGATAGTTCAGATAATTATGAAGTACAACTTCTCCTGATTCCTGATCATAGGATATGACTCTTGCAGGACGGTATACATTTTTGTATTCTTTCAATCCAGTGTGCGGAGTTCTGTCCGGATATACCAGACCATCCATACAGAAATTACCGTCATGGATTTCTTCTCCGTGATCACCGCCATAGAAGTAGATTGGCTTTCCGTTTTCTGCATTTCCTTTGTAGATTGCGTGGTCGCACCACTCCCATACGAAGCCTCCGCAGAGAGAATCATATTTGTGAATATATTTAAAATAGTCCTCTAAATCTCCAGGGCCATTTCCCATAGCATGGCAGTATTCTACCAGCAACAGCGGTTTGTCCGGAGTTTTTTCCATATAGTCTTCAATTTCTTCAAACGCAGGATACATTCTGCCTACAATATCAATATTAGAGTAATCATACTCTCTGTCTGAGCTTCTGTAGAAAGCACTCTCATAAGTAGTCAGACGAGTCGGATCATATTCCTTTGTCCACTTCAGTGCTTCTTCAAAAGTGCATCCGTATCCGCACTCATTTCCCATTGACCAGATCACGATAGACGGACGGTTTTTCTCTCTGCACACGCAAAGTTTCGTACGGTCCAGAGTAGCCGGAATGAAGTCCGGGTTGTTGGAAATTCGTTTGTTCCAGTGCTCTACTACATTGTCCCATTCTGAATTCTGCAGATACTGTGTCTGTGTTCCATGGCTCTCATTGTCTGCTTCTGCAATTACGAAGAATCCATACTCATCACATAACTGGTAGAAATACGGAGAATTCGGATAGTGACTGCTGCGGACTGCATTGAAATTGTGCTGTTTCATCATAGACAAGTCTGTTTTAATCTGTTCAATACTGATCACAGCACCTGTTACAGGATCTGAGTCATGTCTGTTTACACCATTGAATTTAATCTTTGTTCCATTGACATAAATTACACTACCCTCACGGTGGATTTCACGGATACCAATACGGTCTGTGATCACCTCGTTCTCTGAAGCAAATACAATCTGGTACAGATATGGTGTTTCCGGAGTCCAGAATTTCGGATCAGCAATTACAAATTCTGCTCTATAATTATAAGCTCCCCCACATTCTACCGGACTGAACTTTCCTTTCTGTACCAGATTTCCCTGCATATCCCGTATCTGTATTTCAAGTTTCTGTGAAATACAGTTCTCCCCAATGAAACATGCCTGGATTTCTACCTTTGCTTTTTCATCCTGGATTTCTGTCTTGGTAAAATAATCGTACAGAACATTCTCAGGTCTTTTCAGAATATATACATCACGGAAGATACCTGTCATTCGGAATTTATCCTGATCTTCCAGATAAGTTCCGTCACACCATTTCAGAACCAGCACTGCCAGTCTGTTTGTACCCTCGTGCATATATGCGGTTACATCAAATTCACTTGTTGCATGAGATACCTGACTATATCCCACATAACATCCATTCATCCATACATAAAAGCAGGAATCCACGCCCTCGAAATTAAGAAATGCCTTAGGTGCATCTGCATCTCTGTGATACTCAAATTCATGAACATACGCTCCACACGGATTCTCCTGCGGCACATATGGCGGATCCAGCGGAATCGGATAACGGACATTGGTATACTGATGACTGTCATAGCCGAAATTCTGCCAGATGCCTGGTACCGGAATCCGATCAAAGCTTTCTGTATCTGCTCCATCTTCATAAAATTTCTCCTGCAGATCATAAATGCTCTTGTAAAATTTAAATTTCCATACATCATTCAGAATCTGCATTCTGTCTGATTTCTCTCTGTCATGGACCAGCGGTCCCATCTCTTTTGATGCCGGCATATAATATGCACGATATGGCATAGTATTCTCATGTAACACGTTCAGGTTTTCGTAATATTTTGGTACAATCATGTGGCTTCCTCCCAATACTTTTTCTCATTATATTCTGCGTGAAATCCCTTATATTTTCACGCCCGGATCAAAGTTTTCCATTCACCCCGTGAATACTGTTATTATAGTATTTTGCAGCCGGAAAACATATAAACTCTATTCGACAAAACATGCACAAAATGATATAATTTTAAATATCAGATCCGAATTCTACAGGAGGTTTTCCTATGTACACAAACTCCGCATACTGGCATCAGTCCCGTGTTGATTTTAAAGATAAAAAGCATTCTCTATTTGTCGGAAGCTGCGGTACTTACCGTCTCTATACAGTAAAAAAACTTCCCACTCACCGTCCCCGCGGGCGTGTAGATTATCAGCTTTTATACATTGCTTCCGGTAAAGCTCACTTCTATTTTAATGGAAAAGAGCAGGTCGTATCTGCCGGAAACATGGTACTGTACCGTCCGAAAGAAGAACAGCGCTACTATTATTATGGAGCGGAGCATCCGGAAGTGTACTGGGTTCATTTCACAGGAAATAATGTAAAGAATATCCTGCGTAAATACGGGATCGCAGATGATGTGCATGTAATCTGCTCTGGTATTTCTATGGAATATAAACAACTGTATCAAAACATGATTCAGGAACTGCAGCTTAAGCAGGAAGACTATGAAGAATTACTGGTCAATTATCTGCGTCAGCTTTTTATTCTGATTCACCGCCAGCTTCTTACCAAACCAAGAAAAAAGAATCCAATGATCATGGATGACATGGCTCAGGCTGTGGAATATTTTCGGATACATTATAATAAACCTGTGAGTATTGAAGATTATGCTGCTTCCCACAATATCAGCGTCAGCTGGTTTATCCAGAATTTCAAGCAATATACAAATACCACTCCGGCTCAGTATGTTCAGCTTTTGCGGACAACCAATGCGAAATCTCTGCTGGAAACGACCAATTATAATGTTTCGGAGATATCCAATCTGGTTGGGTATGAGAATCCGTTATATTTCAGTCGCTTTTTTAAGAAACAATTTGGAGTATCTCCATCACAGTTTCGTAAACAGCTGTTAAGCAATGAAGAATATCATTCTAAATAGAATTTCATGTCTGTCATTTGGTTATGAACAGACAGTGAAACGAATATTTATCCATTTGACTATATTAATACTTCTAATGATCTTTTTAACTAAAAAGGTGACCGTCTGAAAATCCATTCAGCTGTCACCTTTTTTCATTTATTTATATAACATTTGGTTAAACTATTTTTATCTTTGCAACCGCAAGTCCATAAATTTTCAGCCTTTCTTCTCCACTGCCGTAAATCCATTCAGCCTCTCCATCCGGCAATGGAAGCTCAACTGCATCTGTTCCGAAGTTCTGATAAATATAATATTTCGCATCGTCATTTTCTCTTACTGTAATTTCCAGTGTATCCGGGATTTCGCCTTTTATTCCACAGGAAATACCACTGTCAGCAACTACTTTTCCAATAAAATCATCATAGAAATCTCTGTCAGCATCAGCAGCTACATACCATGCTTTTCCTTTTCCGTAATCATTGACTGTCAGACAGGAATATCCTTTGTAGAAGTCCTCTCCATAAGTCATCAGCGAACGCGCACCGCGAAGTTCCACCAGATCGCACAGATATTTACAGGTATAGGTTCTGTTCAGTCCAAGTTCATTATTGTGTACAGGAACCAGTCTGTTTTCTTCCCAGTCATAAAGAGCATCAAGCTCTGTACTTCTGATTCCCAGGACATCCATCAGTCCGTGAGGAGTTCCCTCCAGATAACATCTGTCTGTATCATCCACGATTCCTGACCAGTAACTTGTGATCAGATAACCGCCATTTTCCACAAAAGCACGGACTTTCTCTGCAAATCCTTTCTTAAACATATATACCATAGGCAGTGCCAGTATCTTATATTTGTCCAGATCACAGGTCATATCTATCAGATCTACATTCAGTCCCTGTCTGCGGAAACTTCTGTAAAATTTTCTCAGCGCTTCCATATAGTGAAGCCCTTTGTTTCTCGGTCCCTGACTGTCTTCCATTGCCCACTGGCTGTCCCAGTCATAGATGATCGCGGCTTTACTGTTTACGATTGTTCCGGCCAGTTCTTTTATCTTTTTCAGGGCTTCTCCGGTTTCAGAAACCTCTTTAAATACTCTTGTATCTTTTCCGCCATAATGATCGATCACTGCTCCGTGAAACTTCTCAGAAGCTCCACGGCTCTGACGGATCTGGAAATAAAGCGCCCCCTCACTTCCATGTGCGATTGCTTCCATAGACTGTGCAAAGAGAACTCCCGGCTTCTTCAGTTTACTTACACCCTGCCAGTTAGTAGCTGCCGGGCAGGATTCCATCTGGATAAATGGTTTCCCTTTCAGAGATCGCATCAGATCATGATACAATCCATTATCATCAGCTGTGTCGATCGCATCTTCTTTATGCCATGTAGGGTAAGTATCCCAGGAAACGACATCAATTTCTTTTGCAATCTTAAAATAGTCCAGCCCTTTATAATGATACATGAGATTTGCTGTTGTAGGAAGATTGCTTCCTCCATCTCTCACTGCCTGAATTTCATGATGGAGAAAATCCGCAGTCTGATGGGTAACAAACCGCTTCCAGTCCAGGTTTAATGCATGAAGCTGAGTTTCTCCGATCCTGGACGGACTCTCGATCTGATCAAAGCTGTTATAATTATGGCTCCAGAATGTAGTACACCACTGATCATTCAGATTTTCAATTGTCTGGTATTTCTCTTTCAACCATTTGCGGAATGCATCCTGGCAGAGCGGACAATGGCATTCTCCACCATATTCATTGGAAATGTGCCACAAAATCACTCCCGGGTGTGTGGCCACTTCTTCTGCCAGTTTTTTATTTATGATATGTACTTTTTCTCTGTATACAGGAGATGTATAACAGTGATTATGTCTGAATCCGAAAAGATTTCTGTGTCGTGTTTCATCTACACGGAGAACCTCAGGATATTTATCTGCCATCCATTTCGGTCTCGCACCTGACGGGGTTGCCAGAATTGTGTAGATTCCGCTTTTATAAAGCTTATCAATAATCTCCTGCAGCCACCCAAAATTAAAGACTCCCTCTTCCGGTTCCAGTGTTACCCAGGAAAAAATCCCAAGGCTTACCACATTGCATCCCGATTGTGAAAGCATGTCTATATCTTTTTCAAGAATATCAGGTCTCTTTAACCACTGTTCCGGATTATAGTCGCCGCCATGAAGCAGCATGTCTGTTTTAAACTCCATAAAAACCTCCTTAACATAAATATACTTATATGGAAAAACGATGTCAGATCATGAACACCTCTTGGGATCTGACATCGTTTTTTCTATCCGGCAAATAAGCCTTTCTGCCTTACATGCAGTTTATATTGTGTAGCTATATCGCAGCTTATCGGCTAATTTGTAGAAGCTTTCATCTGCAGTTCATAACCTAATATAGATTTCGGCAGTCTCTTATTTTCTGTAAGATATACATACAAAATCCTGCTTGCCTCTTTTCCAAGCTCATCCACATCAAAGTGAACACAGCTGACAGGTGGATACCATTCATCCAGCAGATTACTGTTATGAAGAGAAGCCACTTTTATTCTTTCAGGAACCGGAATTCCCTTTTTGCGCAGAATTCTTAAGATCACCATGCAGATGTTATCGTCCATACACAGAATACAGTTCACATCAGATGCCAGCACTTTTTCTATCGCCATTACAAATCTATTTTCAGTTTTTGCCCACATCTTTTGGCTTTTTCTCTGATTTACTGCTTATATATTTTCTTCTATGCTTTTATGCACATTTTTTATCCACTGTCCTGGGGTCTGGTTTTTTACTTTTCTGAAATTTGTTATAAATGTAGACATATTATTAAATCCTACTTTTTGTGCCGCTTCACTGATATTAAATTTTTTATTTTTTAACAGCTTACAGGCTTCCTGTATCCGGATATAATTTACATACTGAACGGGAGTCATATTATATTTTTCGGAAAATAACCTTCTAAGATAGCTTTCACTGATGAATGTTGCTTCCGCAATATCAGATATCTTGATGTCTTCCGCAAAATGTTCCTCTACAAATGAAAGTGCAAGCTGTAACTTTCCGGACTTATCATCATTTACATATTCCATTGTATCCTGACGCTTCTCATTTACAAATTCATCCGAATTAATTTTCACGATTTCCATAAGCACCGTAAATAGAAGTCCTTTTACACAATTTCTGTACCCATAGTCCTGTATTCTGATCTGATCCATGAGACAGTCAAGTTCACGCACAAGCAGCGGGACTTCTTCCTTCTGCCTTTTGATCGGGCCGCTTTCAATTCGATTCTGGAAACGCTGAGCATCTCTTTTTCTGAATTTTGCGCTTAATAAAAATTCCATGGTATCAACATAAATGAATTCCCAGAAGCTTTTCTCTCCCTCCGCATTAATAATATTATGAGGAAAATTTGCAGGAATAATGATCACTGAATTCTCTGTATAAAATCTTCTGTCATTATTAAATACTACCGTTCCTCTTCCCCTTCTGCAGATTCCAATCTCCAGTAAATTATGAAAATGATTTGGCAGAACGGTTCTTCTCACCTCATCCAGACCATATGTTTTGATCCCTGCACTTCCCAGCACTGCCAGCAGATCCTCTCCGTCCGGGATCTGGCAATATTTGAATTTGGCTTCTCTTCTCCTGTTCGGCATTTACTCACCCCATTTATTTCTATTTAATAATTCCCCTCTGCTTTTCTCAAAACAGAGGGGAATTATCTTTTTAATCTTTATATGATTTTTATTTATTATCCGTTTAATCTTCTGCCTGAGATCAACTCTTTATTTGCTTTTTCTACATTCATTCTTGACATGATAAATGTAATAATGATGCAGATTACAAACGGTACCCAGAGATACATAATATGAAGCATACTGATACAGGAAGCCGGCTGTGTTGCCAGGTTCTGGTCAAATTTACTGAATGCCAGAAGCCATCCTGTAATAGCTGTTCCAAGTCCGCCTCCAAGCTTGATGCCAAGAGATGTACAGGAATACATGGTTCCATCTACACGTTTGCCTTTTGTAAGATATGTGTATTCAGAGCAGTTGGCAATTACTGCATTCATATCTCCCTGCCATGGTCCCATACCAAAAGCTGCAACTGCCGTAAACGCCAGCATAAGCGGAACGCTGTGCATATATGCGGCAACAATTACAAGACCTCTTCCGATAGTTCCAATTGCATAACCGGTAACATTTAATTTGTATAATCCCTGCCATTTCGCTACCAGCGATGGTGTGATCACAAGAGCAATGATCAATGGAATATTGATCGCCCATGAGAATACAGGGAATAAGTTTTCATTTAACAGAACATACATCATATAGTAAATACCCATATTCAGCATAGCTGAATAAATCTGCTGAAGAATATAAGTAACACAGATCATAATGTAATATTTATTTGCAAACAACAGTTTTGCTGCTTCAACAAGAGAGTATTTCTCATCTGAAGAATTATCCACACCGTCATTTAATTCTTCTTCCGAAAGTTCTTTGACAGATAATGCAGAAATTGTATTTACTGCCAGACCGATGATTGCATAAATGATAGCTACTGTTCTCCATCCTGCTGCTCCGCCACCCATAACTTCAACAAATTTAATTGTAACAGACTGGATCAGAAGACTGGTTGAGAATGCAAAGATGAAACGATAGGAACCCATCTCCACACGCTCTTTGCTGTTCTTTGTGATCAACGCGGTCAGTGCTGAATATGCGATGTTGTTTGCTGTATAGAAGACTGCGTTTAATAAGGAATATGCAATAAAAAACCATGCATACTGTGCAGTTTTTCCAAGGCTTTCCGGAATTGCAAAGATGCCGATCAGGGTTACTGCGCATCCGATATAGCCGTAAAGCATCCATGGTTTTGCTTTTCCCATTCTTGTGTGGGTTTTGTCGATCATGGAGCCAAAGAAGATGTCTGTTACGCCATCAAATAATTTAGATAATGCGATCAGAGTTCCGACGATACCTGCATTCAATCCAACCATGTTGGTCAGATACAGCATGACAAAGGAGGATAAGAATGCGTACACAACATTACCTGCCACATCACCCGAGCCATATCCGACTTTGTTATACCATTTTAAGTACTTTTTTTCTTCCATTTTCTACTTCCTCTCATAGTTTATACCGATTTCTCCGTTCAGGCGGTTTTCGCCTTTGTTCGGTGATTATTATAAAATAAAAGAAATCGAAACTATATAAACCGAATGAGACAAAATATGCACAAAATTAAAGAGTTTTTAACTTTCTCTTTACGGAAAATCTGCGCAATTATAAATATGCACAATTTTGTATATGTCTTTTTATGCACATTGTCCTTGAGCAAAGTTCCGTGCCCTTTTCGCAAAAACAATCGTAAAAATTTACGATTGTCTTTGGAATATTAAACTTTTGTGGTTATATAAAGCTCTATTTTGAAGATAAACGAAAAACCAGAGGATAATATTTCGCCTGTAATTTACGGGGTGATATTATTCTCTGGTTTTAGTGTTTTTCATATAGACAGTATAAAGATTATGCTATTTTTTCTTCAACATTTTCCAAACTGTACAACATATCCGGATCAATATCCAGGCATTTACTGCAATCCCTATTCCCAGATACATCCCATGCCAGAGTATCATTTAAAATAGTGCATGCGTTCATAAAAAAATCTATATTTTTTAATGGTGCAAACGCTTTTTTATCCAATAATGGCTTTGCATCGTAACATACTATTTTTCCGTCTTCAAAATATACATATACTGTATAATCTTCATATGGAATTACCTGAACTATATCATATAACATACTAGATGCCTCCTTAATTATACCAATGGGTTAATTCTGTTAAGCGGAAGACCATCTTTCGAAAGCTCCCAGTTCTGCATCAATTCATCCTGATGAATTACACACCATGCAAGAATCAGTTTCAATTGTCTGGAGGGTAATGCTCCTTTTATTACTCTTGCTTTGTCTATATCAATCACTGCTTTATTCCCATTATACTCAGCATGAAAATGTGGTGGATTATGGTCTTCATAATACATTGTAATTCGTATTCCGTAAAATAATGAAATTTCCGGCATTTCGCATTCCTCCTTTATATAAACCATTATACCAATTACACATGATTTTGAACATCATATATTTTTATATTTTGTAACTATCTGCATTCCTATCTTATCTGTAGTGTAAATCTATCTCCTATTGGTACTCCGGCGTCTGTGGGGTTTTCACCATCGTCATATACGTAGCCTGCAAATTCTTCGTAGACATCATCTGAGGAATCTTTATCAGTTTTTTCTTCGAATACCTGATGGGCTGTATCATTTTTTACTTCATATAATTGTAATGTGATTGATTTTGCTTCCGGGGAGATTTCTTTGTAGCCGGTGAATTCAGGGTCTATGGTTTGTTGGAATACAGTTTCTTCGCCATTCCTTCCTGTCTCCTGATAGCAGATTTTGTTTCCCTGATCGTCTGTTCCGATCAGATAATAATCACTGTCAATATACACTGTTCCATGATATGTTCCGTAAATTGTACTTTCGAATGGATTCCATCTGAATTCTGTGAGATTCAGAATGTTGGAATCAAATTTAATGTTCTGATCCAGATTTATGTCTACGGTGTTTTTCTCCAGTTCTTCTTTTGATGTTGTGAGTTTGAATGCATAAGGTTCTGTATCGGCCTGTATTTTCTGAATGTTTTCCCATGTTTCGGCATCGGCCATTGCAATCGGCCATACTTTAAACTCTATGTTTACAGTTCCCTCTGTGTTGATTTCTTCTCCGATTGTGAAGTCTTCTACTGTTATTGAATTTTCTGACAGATCATTGTTATTGACTGTTCTTTGGCCCAGGCCCTGCTGGATTTCCTGACCGTTAATTCGTACTTCTGTAAATAAGATTTTGTCCTCTATTGTGTCCTGCGTATCTGAGTCTGCTTCCTGGGAGATCAGGGCTTTTTTAGTTTGTTCTTTTCCAGTATGACTCTTGTTGTTTAAGTCTTCGCTGTCGGAATATGCGATCCATAGATTTTTGCTGTCCATTACAATCTCATTCAAAGTTATGGTGATTCCATCTCTTAAAATACTTTTTCCTACAACATTGGTATAAGAATCGGTGTCACCATTCTCGATTCCCAGTGCCTGTCCGATCCAGGAGGTTACTCTCTGCAATGCTGCTTTTACGTCTTCCTGATACCTCAGTGTACATCCTGCCATGATAAACAGTATGATTCCGGCTGCTGCTATTTTCCAGTTTCTCTGTATCCGTGAAAAGCGGCGCTGTTTTTTCCATGGTCTGGAGGCTTCGTAAATGTATTTATCGTTCAGATCACCAATCAGTTCTAATGTTTTAAATCCTTTTTCCATATAAATGCTTCACCCTTTCCCATAGTTTCTTTCTGCTTCGATAGAGGCTGGATTTGACTCTGCTTTCTGAAATTGCATGCCGGGCTGAAATTTCACTGATGCTGTCCATATACCAGTAGCGTCGGATGAAGATGTCACGGTCACCTTTTTTCAGGGAGTCCAGGAATTTTTCAAGAATTTCGAGAATCTCTTTTCTCTGGATCTCATCATTCAAAGAGTACGCGGTTGCGTCTTCTATTTCTTCCAGTTCTTTGCATAATTCTGATATGTGGTCTGCGGACCGCTTTGCAGCTTTTTTCCTGCGGAAACAGTCAATTGCCAGATTTCGGGTTATTTTTCCAAGAAAGGGAGACAGGATTGTTGGTTTTCTGGGTGGTATGGAGTTCCATGTAGCCAGCCAGGTATCGTTGACGCATTCGTCGGAATCTTCTTTGTCATACAGGACATTCCAGGCGATACTGAAACAGTACCTGCCATATTTTTGTGCAGTCGCCTGTATGGCTTCTTCTGATCTGTCAAAATACAAGTTGATGATTGCTGTATCTTCCACTTTTTTCACCTCGCGTTTCTTTTATTTGGGTTTTCATAAGATAAGACGGATTTTGGGGGTGTGAAGTTTCAGTTTTAATAAAAAAATTTAAATTCTTTTTATCACTTTTATCTTTTAGAGCTTAATGTTCTTTGGTAAAATGAAGTATAAAAAGAGGAGGTATTTCGAATGAACAGACTTGGACAGATGTTAATAGATGAGGGAATGGAAAAAGGGATTGAACTTAGCCTAACCGACTCCATCAAAAAACTTATGAAAAATATGAGTTGGACGATCGACCAGGCAATGAATGCCCTGGAAGTTCCGGAAGATAAACGTGAGAAATATCGCAAATCTATAGAAGAAAACAGCTAATAGAAGTGCCACCGCATTGACATATATTAAAGCAATGCGGTGGTATTTTTATCTTATTTTCGTTCAAATCCGAGATATCTTGTTCCCTGATAGCTTAATGCTCCGGTATCGCCCTCTGCTAACATCCCATATTCCGGACCTTTCACTGACAGTTCCATCCGTTCACCATTTTCCAGTTCAAAGGTTACATAATAAGAAGTAGATGACATAACTGTAAATCCATGTGCTCCAGTTGCATCTCCTGCATTAGGCTGCTGATGCTGCGAAACTTTAGTTCGTTTTGCAACGATTTTTGCTGGAACTGTAAGTCTTTCTGAATGATTATTTTGGTTCCATGTACTTATGTTTTTCACAATATTATAGATTATCAATGCCAGAATACAGAAAAATATTATTGAAAACAAAACGTTAAATATATAAAACATATCACCTCTCCTTTCGCATCCATTTTTGTTGGTCTAAGTATAGCATACTATCTGATAAAAGTATCGTAAAAATATAGGGCAAAATGAATTTTTCAAAGGAAAGCCATCTATAATCTTCTGATAAAATTCCACAGGATAAATATCACGATATTTTGCATGCCTTAATGGCAAGCTTTCAGAAAATCTTAAAACTCAGCGATGAACAACTAACTATTTTTACCGTTGATTTTGAAGCAAGATTACCGAAATATCTGCGGAATGCACTGCATCCGGAAGATGTAGCAGCATAAATCGTTATTTTGTTAGCTGAAATATTGAATTTTAAAGGTGCAAGTCCCATTTTAGGTATGGGAAGTCTTAGTTAATAATAAAATAAAACCATCACATTTGTGACCGTTCTCAGATCACTTACGTGATGGTTTCCTCTTTGTTTCATTTATTCTGTCAAAAGCTTTGGTTTTAACAGAAACCTTATTTCTTCTCATCCAGCAAGATCACGCCCTGTGCAGGGTTGTGGTTGATTGCGCCTACAATTGGATGTGGAACGTACATTTCTTCCAGATATGCGATGTCTTCCGGAGTAAGTTTTACATCAAAGGCACCAACTGCGTCGTCGAGGTAAGAAGCTTTGGTTGCTCCAATGATCGGAGAAGCAATGCCTTTTGCCCACTGCCATGCAATGGCGATCTGTGACATTTTGCAGTTGTATTTCTGGGAGAGTTCGTGGACACGGTTGACGATCTTCATGTCGCACTCTTCCATTTTGTCGTATTTACCCATAGCTACTCTGTCGGTTTTGCTTCTCAGTGTGTCTGTGTTCCACTGTGGTCTTGTGAGGTGTCCGGCTGCGAGAGGGCTGTATGGCATTAAGGATACGTTCATTTGTTTGCAGATTGGGATCAGTTCACGTTCGTCTTCGCGGTAGAGGAGGTTATAGTGGTTCTCCATAGTGGAGAACCGTGTCCATCCGTGTTCTTTTGCAGCAAGCTGCATGTTGTAGAACTGGTATCCGTACATGGCAGATGCTCCGATGGCTCTGACTTTGCCTGCTTTTACCAGATCATGGAGTGCTTCCATGGTTTCTTCAATTGGGGTTTCGAAGTCAAATCTGTGGATGATGTAGAGGTCGAGATAGTCTGTTCCCAGACGGTTGAGAGTACCGTCGATTTCTCTCATGATGGCAGGACGGGAGAGTCGACCCTCGTTGAAGTAAACTTTAGAGGCGATGACTACTTTGTCACGTGCGATGTTTTTCTTTAAGGCTCTGCCAAGGTATTCTTCGCTGGTTCCTGCGGAATAGCCGTTGGCTGTATCAAAGAAGTTAATGCCCAGATCAAGGGCATGTTTGATTACTTTTTCACTGTCATTTTCATCCAGTGTCCAGTCGTGCATGGTGCCTGCTTTGCCGAAACTCATGCATCCGACGCATAATTTTGATACTTCTATGTCGGTGTTTCCAAGTTTTGTGTATTCCATTTTTGTCCTCATTTTCTGCTTTGTTGATTTCATATTTGCGGATATATTTTTCAATTTATTATCAGGTTCCAAACTACTATCTGCTTGTTTTATAAGACAATGAGCACCAAATTATTCTATATAGTAATAAATCCCCCTTTATGAATGATTGCTTTCACAATTAAATCCAAGGGGGACTTACTTAAATCAGGCAGATAAAATTCTCTGCTCCGCTGCTTAATAATAGAACTAGGTGACTTTCTGCTATTAAAGCAGTTAGCTTCCTTGACTCAACTAGATTTTTATTTTAATTTGCCATATTCTTCGTCAGAAACTGCTTCGCACCATTCATTGGAGCCCTCTTCTCCCGGGACTTCAACTGCAAGGTGGGAGAACCAGCTGTCCGGTGCTGCGCCGTGCCAGTGTTTTACTTCTGCAGGGATGTTGATGCAGTCGCCTGGTTTCAGTTCGATGGCTTCTTTTCCCTCTTCCTGATAGTATCCACGTCCTGCAACACATACGAGAATCTGTCCACCACTCTTTGCGTGGTGAATGTGCCAGTTGTTTCGGCATCCAGGCTCAAATGTTACATTGAAGATTCCAACCTGGCTTGTGGATACAGGTGCCAGATAGCTCTTTCCGATGAAATATTGAGCGAATGCATCGTTTGATGCACCGATCGGGAATACCATGGATTTTGCATGTGCTCTCATGGCTTCATCTTCGTATGGAAGATCTCCCTCACCGTTCTGCCAGATTTCTTTTGCAAGGTTAAATACTGCCCATCCTTTTGGCCATCCTGTGTAGAATGCTACATGTGTGATGATCGCTGCGATTTCTTTCTGTGTTACGCCATGATCTTTTGCGTTCTGTAAATGGAATTTCAGGGAAGAATCTGTGATTCCGGATGCCATTAATGCTACTACTGTAATGATGCTTCTTGTTTTTACGTCAATGTCCTGATTATTCCAGTTTTCTCCGAAGAGTACGTCGTCGTTGAAATGTGCAAATTCCGGAGCAAATTCTCCGAGTGCATTTCTGCCTGCTGTCTGTACGATCTTTGCCATTATAATTACCTCCAGCTATTTATAAAGATTTTACCCAGCTCTCAATTTCCTGTTTGCTTCCACCGTTAAGGAGTTTGCCCTCGCGGATTTCTGCGCCTGGTGCAGATGGCTGTAATTCCTGAACTGTTTTTCCGAATCCGCTTCCGCCGGATGTTGCGAAGAGTGTGATCTTCTTTCCTGAGAAATCATAAGCTTCCAGGAATGTGTTGATGATGGTTGGAGCTACATACCACCAGATTGGGAAACCAATGAGGATTTCATCGTAGTCTGCTACTTTTGCATCTGTTGGTTTGATTTCCGGTCTGGATGTTTTGTCTTTCATTTCTACACTGCTTCTGGAGTTCTTGTCCATCCAGTTTAAATCTGCTTTTGTATATGGTACGGTTGGTTCGATCTCATACAGGTCTGCTCCTGCTGCTTCTGCAACCATTTCTGCTACTCTCTTTGTTGTTCCGCTTGCACTGAAATATGCTACTAATTTTTTCGCCATGATAAAGAATCCTCCTTAATAAAAAATGTGCAGGATACTTTTTTCATATCCTGCACACTATTTTAGTCTGTAAATGTTGTTATGTCTAATACTTATATTGAATTATTTTTCATGCCTGAAAAGCATTAATTTCATCAATGAATTATTTGTAAGGTGTCATATCAACTTTTCCTAATTCACTTCCTGCAAGTCCTTTTGCGATCCAGTCTTTCTCCTCCTGATTTAACGGAAGTACCGGTTTTCTCATCAGTCCACTGGAGAATACTCCTCTCTGTACAAGTGCCTCTTTCAGTCGTGCATGTGCCTCTCCGGATGGCTGGCCTCCTCCATAGATTGCCTGGGAAATATGATAGATTCTGTCGGACCAGTCCTGTGCCTCTTTTAATGTATGTTTCTCTGGATTTGCAAATACTTCTCTTGCCGGGCAAATCAGTTCCGGTACACATCCTGCGAATCCGATCAGGGCTCCGTCCATTCCAGGGAACCAGCTTACACACAGTGTCTCGTCGTGGCATGTGATCAGGGAGATATCCGGGCATTCCTGACGAAGAAGTCTTACATCATGTTCGTAAATGGATGTTACACGGGTTCCCATCTTGATACATTTTACATGGTCAATCTCTTTGCACATTTTAATCAGTGTCTCTACCGGATAGAATGCTTTGCTTGTTGCAGGATATAAGTGGATGATAATATCGATATCTGCTCCTTCTGCAACATCTTTTACATATTCAAATGGTGCATTTTCATTCATTCCGAAACGTAACCACATATGTGGTGGCATTAACAGGATTCCATCTGCTCCTGCTTCTTTGGCTTCTTTTGCCATCTCAATAGATTCTGTTGTATTCTCACAGTTTACACCAGAGATGATTGTCATCACATCTCCACATTCTTCACTGCAGATTTCCACTACTCTTTTACGTTCTGCGCGGGTAAGTCCTGTAATCTCTCCTGTATGTCCGTTGCATACAAGCCCTTCGATTCCTTTTCCGTAGAATGATTTGATCCAGCGGAGGTAAGCTCTGAATTCTGGCTCGTTGATAGAATAGTCGTCATTTAACGGAACAGATACTGCCGGGAAAATAGTCTTGAAATTTTTTACTTTTGCCATGATTATAATCTCCTTTTCATCATTTCTTTTATCAGTTTTGTTATTCTATTTTTTGAAGTATGATTCATTTTCTATGATTCGGTTTCTCTTTGACAGAAGCAATTTTTTGTTTCTTCAGATTCTCCACATCGCGCGCTGTTTCGAATTTCTGTATAGCCATTTGCATGTCCTGTGATTATTTTATAACATATCCATTTTTTATTTTCAATCATTTAGACTGCCTCTGCAATTTGTTGCATATCGTCTGCAATTTATTGCACATTTTACTATTTTGAATAATTTTTTCTTTATATTTTATGCATTTTTACCATAATAATATTTCATATCATGGTTCTCTATACTTCACCATACATAATTTCTGTATTGGCTACATTACCACATAAATATGAATGTTAAACCATAATAATAAGCCGTCAAAAATACGAACGATTCTTTAACGGCTTATTATTCTTTCATTTATTTTCTATCATATTTTCAGGCTTCAAAAGCATTAACTTCATCAATAAATTTATTTACTGCACGGGAATGTGGTATATGCCTCCGCCATGCGATCACGGTGCTTGTTTTAATCTCCGGTGAGAGTTTCCGCTGGACAAGCAAATCCCGGCGCCAGTATTTCGGGGCTCCTTCTATGGAAATCGGATATCCAAGACCATTCATTGCCATGACTCCTGCATTGGTTCCGAGGTTGCTTGTAAATGCAATGTTGAGTTTCTTGAAGTCTTTTCCAAACCAGTTGGCAAGCTCGCTCTGGATGTTGACGCGCTCTGGCAGAATCAGAGGTTTTTCAAGCAGATCGTCTTTTGTAATATATTCTTTTTCAGCAAGAGAATCGTCGGGACGCATCCCTACTACCCAGTGGTCGCTGTTTTTAATCCGGACGTAATCAAAGCCCTCTGTGTCTACCGGCTCCAGAAACATTCCGATATCCACCAGACCCTTGTTCATCATTTCGCTGACGATATCGGCAGTTGCTGTGTGAAGTGCGATCTGTACCATAGGATATTTTTCTCTGAACTGTTTGCATATCTTCGCCAGAGTCTCTACTGCTGCGAATTCTCCGCATCCAATGGTGATCGTACCCTCGATGAGTTCTTTGTTTCCTTTGAACTCATCTATCAGACGCTCTTCCAGGTCTATGATTTCCAATGCCCTGCGCTTCAGCAGAATGCCCTCGTCCGTGAGTGTGATATGGTGACCGCCACGTTTAAAGAGAGGCGTTTCCAGTTCTTCTTCCAGGGCTGCAAGCTGACGGGAAAGGGTTGGCTGGGTGATATGAAGCTGTTCTGCGGCTTTTGTGAAGCTTTGTTCTTTTGCTACTGTCAGGAAGTAGCGTAATACTCGTAAATCCATGTTTATTCACCACACAATATTTTTAGATTTTCTCGAAAAGATATTCAGCAGATTTCCATAGCAATTCCAGAAAATAATTCAGATCCCTTATTTCTCTAACAAATATGCATATTTCCTCATCTGAATTCTTAACAATGATTCCACACGGTTGCATATTTCCTGCGGATAAACAGATGCTGCTTTCTGGATTTCTGTCTGGATATCTTTGATTGCAAATTTGAATCGTATCTGCGTACCATACAGGTCTTCTGCTGCCTCAAGCTGTTCATAAAAGTCCGTGCAAAACGGCTTGGCTTCTATTTTTTCCATGCACTGTTCCAGTGGCAGGTCAAGGGGATAATCCTGTCTTGTATCTGCAAACAGGCAGAGTCCCTGGTCAAAGAAAGGGCTTAAAGAATATTGCTGTGTTTTCTCATCGTAAATAACAGCTATATTGTTTGTGTGCCTGTCTTCGTTCATGAAAAATGTATCTATCTCTAACATAACTGTCAGGTATTTTCCAAAATCATTGAGTCCGGTAATCTCCTCTACCTGTTCTACCAGATATTGAATGCGTTCTGAAATGTCTGTAAATTCGGTCAGTTTTACTGCCAGACTTTCGCCTGTGTATCTACGATATAGCTTTTCTAATGGAATCAGAACCTGATTTTCTTTTAAAAAATCTGAACTGGAGCATCCGTGAAATGTTTTTCCATTGTATTCAATTGCAGCTGATTCGTACTCAACAAAAGGATATGGACAACTGCTCTTCTGCAAAAGGCTGGATATGAGTACTTCTGATAAACCCTCATATCCCATATAATCTGCTTTATACCACATATCATCGATTTTCCATTTGAGTTGATCTCCTTTAGATGTATGTCCTGTCTTATGCAACGGAGAATATGCATTAAAATTTAGATTTTCCATTTTTAATCATCCCTCCCTTTTCAGAATCATAATCCACTGATGATCATCTGACATACGTCCCTGTGTTTTTTCAATAATTAAAAGTGGATCATAAAAGGGAATATTCATTTCTCTCAGAATATCTTTCACATGATCGCGTGTTCTGGGGAAGCATCTTTCTTCAAGAAAGTATTCGAAATCATCCCAGGTTGGCTCCGTTACTACTCCGAATGCACGGAATATAATCTGGTCTGTGTAGTTTTTGATTTTGATTTTTTCATGCATGAAATCAATGTCTATGGTTGTGCAGAGATTGTCGTGGTTCATGAAATTCATCCGCATTTTCACATCTGGGTCGTCTGTGAAATGATGGGCTCGTTTTATCTGGCTATAGATTGTCTGACGGGAAACGTGGTACTGCTTTGCGATGTCCGTGATCTTTACTCCACGGGCCTGCAATGCCATGATATGTGCGATCTGTTCCTCGGTAAAAGAATTTTTTCTTCCAGTGGGATGTTTTTTGGGTGAAGTATTGTTCGTATCAGATTGCACGCATCGGTAACTGTCTGCATCTTTGGATATCTGCTGTAGTTCATGAATATCTGTTGTTCCGAAAATCTGTTGTATCTGTTTTTTAAAGTCCATATTCATGTCACCACCTTTTATTTTTTCTGAGTATAACATGGCGCAAAAAAAGTGTCAAGAAACTGTTTCTTGACACTTTTTTTGATAAAACAGGCAAATTATTGTACTTTGAATCGATTTTTAATACGCAATTCTAAAATAATCCAAATAAGCTTTATACCTATCCTGTGCAGTCAGGCAGGTATCTGTCAGATAGCCTTTTTCATTATTCCATTCTTTCAAGCCACGGTAATAGAACATTTTCAGATTGTCCTCGATGATAAACGGAACAATATTATATTTCAGACATTCTTTGAACATAATCAGTCTGCCTACACGACCATTTCCGTCCTGAAATGGATGAATACGTTCAAACTTCACATGGAAGTCCAATATATCTTCAAAAGTCTTTTCTTCTTTTCTGTTATACTCTGCCAGTAGGTTTTTCATTTTATCGGCAACTTCTTCTGGGAGTGCTGTATCCATTCCACCTACTTCGTTTGGTATCTTTTTATAATCGCCTACAGCAAACCGGTCTTTTCTGGAGTCACTGGTACCACTCTTCAGAATCAAATGTAATTCTTTGATAAACTTCTCTGTCAGTACTGCTCTTGCGTTATCAATAATCATATCAATACAGCGAAAATGATTTGCTGTTTCAATCACATCATCTACATTCAGTACTTCTTTTTCCACACCTATAGTATTAGTTTCAAAGATATATCTGGTCTGATCATGTGTCAGGCGGCTACCTTCGATATGATTGGAGTTGTATGTTAAATCAATCTGTGTCTTATGGTAAATTCCGCCAGAATACTTGTCTGCTTTCTGTTCTTGCAAAATTTCCAGCAATGTAATCGGATGTTGTTTCTTCTTGTTGGAACGCTCCGGCTTTTCTGCATTTTCAGGAATTTTCCAAATCTTGCCGGTAAGAAATGCACCATTCACCCGTCCCTGAGCGCAATAATTTCTGACACTACGCTCTGATATATTCCATTTTTTTGCTATTTCAGCTACTGAAAGGTATCTCATCTGCTATCCTCCGTCATAAATCAAAACATATGCCACTCTGTTATTTAGTATATCACATTATCGGCAAAAATACTATTTATTCTATCTATTATATTGCTGTTTTTAGCCGATACAAAACGTCTTTGTTTTCATCATAACGTCCTGAAGAATTCTCAGATTTTCCAATGTATCTTCTGTTTCCAGGGAGTGATTTGTATTTTCGTAAACGTACATTGGCACTTTCTGTTTCTGAGAAAGCTCCTCTACTTCAGGAACGATGCTCCATGGGTCTGATGTTCCGATAAAAGAGACTGCATCATCATGTTTATAATCATATGTATATTTCAGAGGCGTATACAGAATCTGGCGGCATTTGAGGTTGTGTTTCTCTGCATATGCTGATGCGATGATCGTGCCTACGCTTTTTGAGATGAATAATATTTCGTCGTATTTGTTAAAATCAATCGCAGAAAGACTTTTCTCCGCCTGCACATACAAACTCTCAAATGCCTGCTGCATTTTCTTTTCATTTCCGCGGATGTTCCCGCCATCGTAAGAATAGCTCAATGTAATTGTCTCTTTATATCCACATTCCTGCGACAGTTTTCGTGAATAGTATAAAAGTGGTTTGTCGCAATGATACCCGATGCCCGGAAAAAATATTGCCAGCTTCATATTCCATGTTCTCCTTTTCTATTTTCCTTTTAGTAAATCAAGTAAATATTCACAATCTGCTTCATCACTTATTTGATTCACTCAAATTATTCACCCCGAAATAACAAAGGGCAGCACATCCAGTCTGATATGCTGCTCCACTATTCTTTATAGCCAAATTTATATTTTTAGATGGCAAGAAGGTTCTTAATAGCTTCCATATAGATAAGAACTGCTTCTTCCATTCCAGACACAAGAATATATTCATCCGCGCTGTGGATTCTGTAGTCGATTCCCATTTTCTCAGGTCCGAATGCGATGATGTTCTTGAGGGATTTTGCATAAGTTCCGCCGCCGATTACCATTGGTTTGTTCTCAGTATCGCCTGTTACATCTGTATATGCTTTGTATAAAGCGTTTACAAGTGGAGATTCTCTTGGGAAAAATAACGGATCACCGATCTCCAGGATTTCCATACGGCCGTTTTCGTCTTCCAGTCTGTCTGCGCACATTTTGCGGACTTCGTCTGCTTTTAATGTGACAGGTACACGGATATCAATGGTGCAGGAAACTACGCCATTTTCTGTCTTGATGATTCCGTTACATAAAGTAAGATCTCCGTACTCGTCTGCAAATTTAAGTCCGATTCCAGAACCATCGCAGGATGTTCCAATATGTGTATTATAGAATTTCACGAAATCATCTTCGAATCCTGCCTTCTCCAGGCATTCAAAAGTAACGCCTGCTGCGTTCACTCCGAGAGTTGGTGTGCTGGCATGTGCCGGAACGCCTTTTGCGTAAATGCTGAGCTGACCGTTTTCTTCTGTCAGTTTATATTCCTGAAGCTTTGTTTCGGAAAGTGCTGCTTGCAGCTTTTCTTTCAAGCCTGCTTCTGCCGGAACAACGATAGTGCAGGAATCGCATACAGCATTGGAAACGAAACCGCCATCTGCAGAAATGATCTTTGTATTCTTGGAATATGCCATCATTCCCATATGACCTTTCTCGCCATGGATACATGGGAAGCTGGCATCCGGTGTGAAGCCGCAGGATAATTCTTCTGCTACTTCATTGTAATGTTCCATACATTTGGAACCTGTTTCTTCATTACATCCCATAATGAGACGAACTCTCTTGTTTAATTTTACTCCGGAATCGCGTAGAAGTTTCATCGCATAAAGTGCCTCCAGAACAGGGCCCTTGTCATCAGTTGTTCCACGTCCGTATACATAATCGCCGTCACGTGTCAGTTTGAATGGATCATAGCTCCAGTCTCCGCCTACAGGTACAATATCGAGATGTCCGGCGATACCAACAATTTCTTCGCCCTCACCCATTTCTGCATAACCGCAGTAGTTATCCAGATTTACAGTCTTGAAGCCAAGTTCTCCGGCAATTTTAAGTCCCTCTTCCAGAGCTTTGGCAGGTCCCTCACCAAAAGGCATTCCCTCTGCCGGAGTCCCCAGCTGGGAGTCAATTGCTACCAGTCTGCCAAGGTTTTCAAGCATTTCGTCTGTTAATCCATGAATTTGTTCTTTAATATCCATTATATTTGTATCCTCCATTTAAATAATGTTCTTCTTATAGTTATTTTATCGTAACTGTGAAGGCACTGAACAGTTACATTTTGTCAAAATTAATCTTCAATCGGAGTGACAACAGATTTCTGTCCCTGTCACCGCACCCTGAGAATAAACTTTTTTGAATCTCTCGTTTTTGGCCATTTTATTTTCCTCCAATACTAATTTGCAGCAGACAAAATCGCTGCCAGCTATAGCTGATTCAAATACTGTTTCTGATAAATTCTACTTTTTTATTATAGCATACATCTCTCTATAATTGTCGGACTTTCTTACATCCAGCACAGCGAAAAATACATTATTGTTCACCGATAATATCCCATAAGGTGTTTTTGTAATCAAAAGTCATCTATAAGGTTCTCTTTAGTAACTGCAACGGTGTTGTGTCTATCTCACAAAAAAGCTCTTTCAATTTCGTTCCTAATTTTTTCCCAAAAACTTGCGCGTCTGACTCATCACTTAAAAACGAGAATACGACGCGCAATTATTTAATAACTTTTACAGCTTCTATTATAGAGACACAACATGTCCCTTCATCAATTTATTTAACTTTCTTTTTCTCTCTTCTCACAAAAAGACAGACACATAAAACAGCAAACACAGCAGTTACAGCTATAAGTACCGGCCATACCGGGATTGGACAGACGCCTGTGCTTATAAGCTTAAGTCCCTGATAGAATGTATATACACCGAATACAGAGAATATTACAAATGCAAGTGTATTAAGCAGTCCATCCGGAGTCTTGCTCTTTAAAAGATAACCGACTAACATTCCAAGAATATCCGCTGCAAAAAGTCCCAGTGAACATCCGATCCATACAACAAGCGCTGATTCTATACCTTCATTGGCGCCAAATGTAATGGCAGTAAGCTGTGTCTTGTCCCCAAGTTCTGCTAAGAAAAATGTACAGAAAACTGCGAGCGGGGCGAATTTAATCTTTGATTTGCCGCCCTCTTCCTCTTCATCGTCATCATCTCCGGCGATCGTTGATGCAGCAAAATAAAGAAACGCAAGTGCTGCAGCAGTTTTAATGAGCCAGTCAGGAATAAATTCACTGACAAGTCCACCTGCAAGAACAGCCAGTCCATTAAGTACAAGGATTGCTGCAGCAGTTCCAAATATAATGTCTTTTAACTTATATTTGGAAGTAAGAGCGATAAGCATCAACTGGGTTTTATCTCCCATCTCTGCTATGAATTCAGTAAAAAATACCTTTAAAAATAATAACATTTTTCTGATATCTCCTTTATCTTATGATGATGTAAACTGCATATGCCGCATAAAATGCAACCATAGCGAATCCTTCAATTTTTCCGATTTTCTTCTTAGTTCCTGCAAATATCCATACACACACTGTAAATGCGATAAGTACACACAGATCAATGATATTCTCAGTAATTATGCTGATCGGACTGATCGCTGATGCAATACCAAGTACCATAAGTATGTTAAATACATTGGAACCAATCGCGTTGCCAAGTGCCATATCGACTTCGTTCTTTCTGGCTGCAACTACTGAAGTTACAAGTTCCGGAAGTGATGTTCCTATTGAAACAATTGTAAGTCCGATAAGTGTCTGGCTCATGCCAAGGTCAGCTGCTATTCTTGACGCGGCATCTACAGTTACATCTCCGCCGATTGCAATCGCAGCTGCACCGCCGATTATGAACACAATACTGAGCGGCACGGAGATCAATTTAATTTCTTCATCTGAACCGCCTTCAATCTCGACCTTCTTGCCTTCCTTGCTTGCCTTTAATGCAATTTTGATCATATAGAAAATATATCCTGCAAACGCACCAATGAATATCACACCGTCAAGATGACCAAGTGTCATGCCTGCCTTATCACCAAATCCAGCAATTCCCAAAAGTAATAAAAGTCCTGCACAGATAAGAGAAAACGGGATATCTCTCTTTATTGTTTCTTTTGCAACATCTACTGTAGAAATCATTGCACACACGCCGATAACAACCATCAGGTTGAATATATTGGAACCGACTACATTACTTACCGCAAGTTCATTATTGCCAGTCAGTGAAGCCGACACACTGACCGCAGTCTCCGGAAGTGATGTTCCCATTGCAACGATGGTAAGTCCGATAATGATAGATGGAACATGCATTCTCTTTGCTACACTTGAGCTCCCCTCTACGAAAAAGTCTGCCCCTTTGATAAGCAGTACAAAACCTATTACAAGAAATACAAGCACAAAAGCAAATGGGGCGTTGTTAATGAATTTTTCCATATTTTCCTCCTTTTCATTCTCCACAACAGCGCTGTCAGCCGAAATATCTGCTATTACAATTATAACCAGCAGTCAGAAAAGAATCCTGTGATCCTGCCTTGAGTGTTTTACACTATAGAAACGTTACAGAGTAATTTTCTGTGGTATAAAAAAAACTCATGTATATCAATTACCAGCCAATGCATCATACATAAGCTGTTAATCGATATACATGAGTCTCATTATTTAAGATTTGCCAGATTATACTCTCTAATATAATCAGAATGTTGACAAATCACACTTTCGCGCTAACTACTCCCTCATGGAATATTAATTTACTTGACAAATCTTATCAAATGTATTCAGGCTTGTCAACAAAATTCGATATTTTTTTGCAGCAAATTCCTCAAGCTTTGAAATTTGAATATCATTATGAACCTTACTCACATTTGAAGCATATCTTAACAGCAGAAGTCTTTAAAGGAGTATCTGAATGAAAAATAAGAAATGGATTTCACTGACAGCGGCAATCCTTTTGGCTGTAACTGCATTGCCCATGACAGCATTTGCCGCCAAAAAAGAAAGTACAGAAGAAAAAATCACAAAAATCACTTTAAATGAGGTAGCTCATTCTATTTTCTATGCACCGCAATATGTGGCAATCGAAAAGGGATATTTTAAAGATGAGGGACTTGATCTCACACTCGTTACCGGATTTGGCGCGGATAAAACAATGACTGCTGTGATTTCCGGTGAGGCTGATATTGGGTTTATGGGAGCGGAGGCTTCTATTTATGCTTACCAGGAGGGAGCCACTGACCCTGTTGTGAATTTCGCGCAGCTTACTCAGCGTGCGGGTAATTTCCTGGTTGCACGGGAAGAGATGCCCAATTTTAAGTGGGAAGATCTAAAAGATAAGAAAGTGCTTGGCGGCCGTAAAGGTGGTGTACATACATCAATGTAAATTATGAGACGATTGTGATTTTGTGTAA
>CAJLTE010000023.1 GCA_905209435.1 uncultured Blautia sp.
GATCCATCTCAAACATTGCTTTCTCCAGAGCCTGGAAACCGCCGCTTGCTATGTATTCTTCCAGAGATTCTGCATCAAATTTACCACAGTTCTTCAGAACAATTCGTGTCTGTTTCGCAATAAACGGAATATCTTTTGGTCCACGGCTTACTTTGCCGCCTTTCTGATAGAGCAGTCTCTCGATTGTTTCATTGCCCTGAACACTCTTCTCAAAAATCTCCTGGCAGTCTTCGATCTGAACTTTTGTATACTGGATCACATCGTCGCCCTTCTGGATACGAACCAGAGGTCCAAGTTCACAGACACCCTGACATCCTGTTTTCTTCACACCTATGTGTGCATCTTTGTCATGAGGTCCGAACTCAATTGTTACTCCAGGGGCATCCTTGGCGATTTCCATGAATTTCTCATAGATTTTCTGGGAACCGGTCGCTACACATCCGGTACCTGAACAGACAAGGATACGACAGTCATAAGAATCAAGCACCTTAACGGCTTCTTCTCTGACCTGGTCTAATGCTTCTTTATTCTGGATCATCCCTGTTCGCCCCCTCTCAGTTTATCGATCAGCTCATCTGCCTTCTCAGGTGTCATTCTCGGATGTACATCCTCATTCACCATCATAGTCGGTGCAAGACCGCATGCACCAAGACAGGAAACGGTTTCTACCGTAAACATCATATCATCTGTGGTTTTCTTTGTTCTGGAAAGCCCCAGTTTCTTATACAATTCTTCCAGAACCGGTATAGATTTTCTTACATGACAGGCTGTTCCGTCACAAACCTTGATCACATATTTACCTTTCGCATCAAATGAGAAATTCTCATAGAATGTTGCCACACTGAATGCTTTCGCTTCTGTTACACCGATCTGCTCAGCCACATATGTAAGTAACTCCCCTGGCAGATATCTGTATACGCCCTGAATGTCCTGCATGATCGGAATCAGTGATGCCGGCTTTTTACCATAGAAAGCAATGATCTCATCCGCTTTCTGATAAAATGACTGATCTAGCATTTCGCACCCTCCTTATACCTGTTTTTTCTCTTTTTATTGCACTCTTTACATATTGTAACGTTAATTATATGCCTTTTTCGTCATTTTCACAAGTGTATTTATAGAAGTTTTCTAAATTTTTATTATTTTTCTCTATAAATATTGGTTTTGTTTGTCTAACTTTTATCAGCTTCGTTCAATAATAAACTATGTCTAATCCATCCAAAACCAAACTGAGCAAAACAAAGCAAAACCAAACAGTCTGAAAAATCATCCATGTTCAGAGAATCGCAAAAAAGTCTGAATGAAAATATAATAAATAAAAAACAGACCGTATTTTATGAAAACAAAATCATAAAACACAGTCTGCTTTGCTTTATTTTTTATCCGTTCTGTCTATTGAGCCTGAAAATAATATCCAACGCCCCATTTAGTGTGTACATATTTCGGCTCGCTTGGATTCGTTTCGATCTTCTCACGAAGGCGACGGATATGTACATCCACAGTACGTACATCACCCGGATACTCATAACCCCATACAATATTCAACAGATTCTCACGGCTGTAAACCTTGTTCGGATTAAATACCAGAAGTTCCAGTACATCAAATTCCTTAGCTGTCAGATTGATTTCTTTTTCTGCGATAAATACACGTCTGCCTTCACAGTCCATACGAAGATCACCGACTTCTATGCTCTTTGCTTTCTCTTTCTCTTCATGGTCACTTCCCGCACGGCGCATAATGGCTTTGATACGTGCTTTTACTTCCAGAATATTAAATGGTTTGGTGATATAATCATCTGCCCCATACTCCAGTCCGAGAATCTTGTCCATGTCCTCTCCCTTGGCCGTCAGCATCACGATCGGTACATTGGAAAATTCACGGATCTGCTGGCATACTTCCAGTCCGTCCATCTTTGGCAGCATCAGATCCAGAAGTATAATATCGTATTTTTTATCTTTTGCTTTCTCTACTGCTTCTTCTCCGTCGTAAGCACAGTCAACTTCCATTCCATCCTGTTCCAGGCTGAAACGGATTCCTTTTACAATTAACTTCTCATCATCTACTACCAATACTTTCCTGCTCATTCGGTTCTCCTTATCCTACTACTATCTCATCTTTTATCTTTGCAAAAGTACCTTCTTTGATACCCTGTACATTCATAATATCCTCTATCACAGCAAATGGCCCGTTCTCCTCCCTGTAAGCAATGATCGCCTGAGCACGGGTCGCCCCGATCCCTGTCAGTGTGGTCAGCTGAGCTTCATCTGCAGTGTTTATGTTAATCCTGTTATCCTGCTGTCCGGAAGATACAGCTTCTGTATTACGAGAGTTACCACTGCCGGACACATTAGATGCATTCGCCAGTTCCGCCTGGCTCATTCCCTGTTGTTCCATTTCTTCCCGTGTAAGAATATAAAGCTGCTGACCATCTGTCAGAACTCCTGCACGGTTCACACAATTCTCAACAGCCTCCGGAAGATATCCCCCAGCTGCCTCAATCGCCTGAAACACCCTGCTTCCTGCTGCCAGTTCAAACACTCCCGGATTCGCAACCGCTCCGCAGACATCCACATAAATCCTCTCCTGCTGCATTTCTGCATTAGAGATTCCTGTATTTCCTGTGTCATTTCCCTCACTGTCGTCAGTACTTCCTGAATCCATCGAATCTGAATCCTCTGTTCCCGGCTTCTGTGAATTCCTGTCATCCTTCTGGTTATCTGTCACGTCTAAGCTCTTCTTATCTGACGTTTCCTTATCTGATGTTTTTGGGTCTGACGATTCTGCATCCACTTCCGCTTTCGCTTCCTGGAATCCTTCTATCAGAAACTGTGCCTCTCTGCTCTTACATCCCGTCAGTCCTGTAAGAAATAAAGCACTGCTCAACATCAGTATCACAACATAACAAGATTTATTCTTTAATGTCTTTCTCTTCATCAGCAAGGTCCTCTCTTATTTTAAAAGTAAGAGTCCCCCGTCCATAATGCCACCCTTATTGTAACGAAATCTTAAAGATTTTACAATAGTAAACTCTTATTTTTGCCATTTAAATATAATAATTCCGGCGATTGCAATAAGCATTCCCAGGATTTTGCGCCATTCAAAAGGCTGCTTATCCACGCCAAACATTCCAAACAATTCAATCACATAAGCGACCACAAGCTGAGAAATCACAATCAGCATTGCCGCTTTTGCCGGTCCAAGCGAGCCCATACTCTGAATAACAGTAATCGTAATGAATGCCCCGATCACGCCGCCAAGCAATGTATATTTATTGTCAACTTGCCAGAGCGCAGCTATACTTTCCCGACCTGTAAAAAGCCACGCCAGTACACAGACCACAAATGCAGACAACTGCACCCAGCCTGTAGATACCCACAGGCTGGTTTGTTTCGTCACTTCCGTGTTAAAAACACCCTGAATACTCATCAATGCACCTGACACCAGTGCTGCAATAAATCCCCACATAATAACTTCCTCCCAAAAATTAATAAACTATTCATTTCCCCTAAAATCCTTACTTCAGTGAATAAAAGTCTCCTATTCGCAGTTTGCTTATAACCAAACGGTTTCTTTCGCAAATTAATAAAATCCCCTTCACTCTGACCTCAAATTTTATGTTTAAAAGAGGTACCGCCATTTAGCAGTACCTCTTATTCTTTATAAGATTAGTTTATTCATTTCAGGCAAAATCATGCGTACAACATTAACGCAATTTAGATTACGCTTAATAAATCTGTTCCTTATAATTCTTCACCATTAGTTCTAATCACATTCTTATACCAGTCAAAGGATTTCTTCTTGTATCTCTTGCCTGTTCCGGTTCCGTCATCGTTTTTGTCTACATAGATAAAACCATAACGCTTCTTCAGCTCACCGGTTGTAAAGGAAACCAGGTCAATGCAGCCCCACGGAGTGTATCCCATCAGATCCACACCGTCAATCTCCACTGCTTTCTTCATTTCACTGATATGTGCGCGCAGATACTCGATTCTGTAATCATCATCGCAGGTCTTATCTTTTTTCAGAATATCAATAGCACCAAAACCATTTTCCACGATGAAAAGCGGTACTTCATAACGTTCATACAGTGTAACCAACGCATAGCGCAGGCCTACAGGATCGATCTGCCAGCCCCAGTCGCTTGCTTTGACATATGGATTTGCGATAGAGTACGGGGAACTTCCATCCAGAGACTCTGCGGTATCTTTTTTCACATCTGCTTTTACCGCATTTGTCATATAGTAGCTGAATCCAAGGTAATCGCATTTACCCTCTGCCAGAATCTGATCATCCTCCGGCAGCATCTCCGGTTTTGTACCTTCGCGTTCCCATTCCTTTTTCGCAAATGCAGGATAATGACCTCGGATCTGTACATCTGCAAAATAGAATCTCTCATGCATACATTCTGTCGCGGTCATAATGTCATCCGGATTACAGGAATATGGATAAAACGGAACAAAAGAACACATACATCCAATCTTAAAATCAGGATTAATCTCATGACCTTTCTTTACAACCATCGCACCTGCAACCATCTCATGGTGCGCCGCCTGATACATTGCTTTCTTCTTGTTTTCATACTGAGAGAAAAGCACGCCGGAATCTGTCCATCCGAAAATGTCTGCAGAAGTGTTACTCTGGTTGTTGATCTCATTGAACGTCATCCAGTACTTAACTTTATTTTTATAACGTTCCATGACAGTTACTGCAAAACGTACAAAGAAGTCGATCACTTTGCGGTTTACCCATCCGCCATACTCCTTCGCCAGATGATACGGCATCTCGAAATGACTCAGTGTGATCACTGGCTCAATGCCGTATTTCAGCAGTTCATCGAACATATCATCATAGAACTGAAGTCCTGCCTCATTCGGTTCTGTCTCATCTCCGTTCGGGAAAATTCGAGTCCACGCAATGCTGGTACGGAAACACTTAAATCCCATTTCCGCCATTAGTGCGATGTCACCCTTATATTCGTGATAAAAATCAACCGCTTCGTGATTTGGATAATATTCTCCCTCGATCACTCCGTCCGTGATCTGTCGCATCTTTTTGTTGCTTCCACCAGTCATCACATCAATGACGCTGACACCTTTGCCGCCTTCATTCCAGCCACCTTCTAACTGGTTCGCCGCAACTGCGCCGCCCCATAAAAATTTATCTGATAATGCCATAATATCCTCCTGAAAATATCTCTAACTCTAGTTCCAGCCTATTTCAGCCTGTCATTTTTTCCAAAATATCACCCTGAAGCAAAGCTTCTCTGTTACCCATAACTTCATTATTTATTCGCAACAACAGACCAGTAAAGATGTTATCATTCATACTTTTACTGATCTGTTAGTCAAGCGGATATTCGCAATCCGCTTCGCTACGTGGCTCTACACCAAATAACTGCTCCGCAGTTTATCAGAAGGCGCTTGCACGCCTCCTGATACAAGCAAGTCCCCACCCACTGCTTATTGCTTTTCGCAATTGAAACAGGGGACTTACTTGATTTGGTTAAAATCCTCAACTTTCAGCCAACTTATCTGTTACCTGATCACTTCAGCTTACATTAATTTCAGCAGTTTATCTCCATTCTTCACCTGACCGGCAGTTTCTGTAGTAATCTCTGTAAATTCATCACTGTTTGTAATGATCACAGGTGTCACGACCTCATAGCCTTCTGCTTTGATCGCATCCATATCAAATTCCAGTAAAAGCTGTCCTTTTTTCACCTGCTGTCCGTCTTCGATATGACAGGTAAAATGTTTTCCACCAAGTTTTACAGTGTCCATTCCTACATGGATCAGAATCTCGATTCCGTTCTTACTCTCCATGCCGACTGCATGATGACTGTCAAGAAGTCCTACGATTGTACCGTCAAATGGAGCAAATACTTTTCCCTCTGACGGGATCACTGCGCATCCTTTTCCCATTGCTTCACTGGAGAAAACCGGATCATTAACTTCTGAAAGCGGGATCACCTGTCCGATCAGCGGACTGTCTACTGTTTTCACTGCTACTGTATCTATTACAGTATTTGTTGCTTTATCTGCTACTCTATTTCCAATTTCTGCAGTCTGTGTTGCCGTAGTTTCTACAGTTGCGCCAGTTATTGTACTCTCCGTCGGTGTCACATTTGCTGTACTGGAAATCTGTCCTGCTGCAGCTTCGGTCTTAGATACCGGATCATCAAAACCAATGATCTGAATCAGTACGATTGCGATCACTGCCGCAACTACACATCCGATCACTTCACCAGGGAATGACATCGGCGCATCTTTACTGATCGCATTTACGATCGTAAGCGGTCCCGGAAGTCCTGCGTATGCATAGTAAGCAGAATGGAAGAAACTCATCACAACCGCACCGATCGCACCACCTGCGCATCCGCAGATAAATGGTTTCTTCAGGCGAAGTGTAACACCGTAAATGGTAGGTTCCGTAATTCCGAAAAGTCCTGTAACACCTGCAGAAAGTGCCACACCTTTAAACTCTTTATTCTTTGATTTGATAAATACTCCAAACGCTGCTGCAACCTGAGCAACAACTGCAATAGTCTGGAATGCCTGGAAAGTATCATGTCCGTTCATTGCAAAGTTTGCAAGGTTAACAGGGGTGATTCCCCAGTGGACACCGAAGATAACAACTACCTGCCAGAAACCGCCGATAATGGCACCTGCCAGTGCAGGAGCTGTGGCTGCAAGAAAGTTATATCCTTTCGCAATACCGTTTGCTGTAACTGCTGATACCGGGCCAAGTACAAGAATGGTTGCCGGAACCATGATGATAAAGCAGATCATCGGTGTTAACAGCGGTCTGAATGTCTCCGGAAGTTTCTTCTCAATGAAACGCTCCAGATAAGAAAGAAGCCATACCAGAAGCAATGGAGGAAGTACTGTAGAAGTATAAGTTGTCTCTGAAAGTTTAATTCCAAGGAAACGGATCGTCTCTCCATCTGCGATTCTTGCTGCCATTTCCGCCCAGCTTGGATTTACCAGTGCACAGCAGCATAAAACTGCTATAAATGTGTTGCACTTAAAATGTTTGGACGCTGTTACTGCAATAAAAATCGGCAGAAATGTAAATGGAGTCCATGACATAAAACTCAACACTTCATAAGTTCCTGTATTTGCAAAATTCGGTGCCGCCATTGTGATCAAAATTAATGCACCCTGAAGCAGACCTGCCGCAGCCAGAATGTAAACAAATGGTGCAAATACCGCTGACATCGTTGCAATGATACGGTTTACAACACTCTGTTTCGGCTGTTCTACCTCTTCCATATTTTCATCCAGATGCAGGATTTCGGCTGCTGCCGCATACACATCTCCTACATGAGTTCCGATCACTACCTGAAACTGTCCATTGTTCTCCACAACTGTGATCACGCCCGGAAGCTCAGAAATCTTTTCTTTCGCGCCTGCCGGTGTTTCCTTTAATACCAGACGAAATCTGGTCGCACATCTTGTTGCATTGACAATATTCTGCGCACCCCCGACCTCACGGATGATGTCATGGGCAAGCTTGTTATAATCTCTTACCTGTGCCATTTCTTTCCTTCTCCTTTTACCATATATACCCCTGCAGAACTCTTCTGCCGGATTTACTGAAATTGAAGTTTCACGCGCGTTTTCTTAACTCCTGTTTCATATCTGATGGGTACAATATATAAAAAGTCTGCTTCTTTTTCAATGTTTTTGAAACACGGTGATATGCTGTTTCATATTTTGTGTTTCATTCCTCTGAAAATAGTGCAACAGCGTTTCACGTGTCAAAATAAAAGCTTCTGTTTTGTGCAATTTGCATATATAATTATCCCTTTGCTTTCACAACTCCCATAATTCTCAAGCAGGCTCTGCAAAACAGATACCATTTCGCAAAGCCTGTCCAACATCCCTGTTATAATATACCTAAAGCAAACGGATACTCCACCCAAATAACTGTTTCGCAATTTAAATATCCTCAATAAGCCCCCACAACAATTTCTCCCCACTTTGCTCATACTTTTTATTCAACTTCAGATTTTCATCATATCGTCTGCTGAATTCCATTCCATACAAAATATCCAGCAGATATTTCCCTGATGCAAAGAACATGGAACTCCAGAATTCCTCCACTTTCTTCTGACCAGCCGCATAGAGAAGTTCATCTGCATAAGGCGCAAGAGTTCCTTCTGTTTTAGAAGTGATCACGATCACCTTTGTCTTATTCTTACGAAGCATTTTTGCAATCTCCACCAGTCTCTCATTCTCTCCTGTATGACTGATCAGAATCGCAATATGCCCATCCGCCGGCATAGCAGCCTGTAACCCCTGAATATTCGTAGCAGAAAGCACATTCGCAACCTTTCCCCCATGGAAAAATAAAGACCGTCCATACTCCGCCAGATAAACATTCATATCATACACATAAAAATCCACACAGCTCGCCTCTGCGATTAGCTTTCCTACCCGCACAAGCTGACTGTAGGAAAATTCTTTCTTCGTTTCCTCAATTGCCTGCTGCTGTACCCGGGTTGCTTTTCGCACGATCGTCACTACATTTTCCCGTTCAGAGATTGTTACTTTCTCCTGCCGTTCTTCCATCTGACCGTTCTGCACTTCCCGTACAAACTGCATCTTGAATTCCGGAAACCCTTTCACTCCCAGTTTCTGGCATAAACGGGTGACCGATGCGGCACTTGTAAAAGTTGCATGTCCCAGCTCCCTGGACGAGATCGTCTCCACCAGCTCCGGATGCTCCAGTATATAATTGCAGATATCCCTTTCACGTTCTGTCATATTTTCCTGTTTCTTCATCTGCTGTATCAGTCCCATAATTCTTCCCCTTTGCATAAAATATTATCTGCTATCATCTGTGCTTTATTCGTCAGTCCTGCCACTCTTATTATCAAAACATGTCTGCCTACTCACCATATATTTACCTCTAGAATAAAGGAAGGCTATTGCAAAATGCAACAGCCTTCGAAAATTTTCCACTATTTTATTAATTCAGATACCAGAATTATTCCATACACTCATCAAGAATTGCAGCCATCTTATCAATGTGTTCCTTTGTAATCACAAGCGGAGGTACGATTCTCAGTACATCACTGCCTGCGGAAATCACCAGCAGTCCTTTTGCAAGAGCAGCCTTTACAACTTCTCCGACCGGACGGCCCTGGATTACGATTCCCTGCATGAAGCCCATGCCTCGCCTTGTGGCAGCGCATTCATGTTTTGCAACCAGTTCATCCAGCTTCTGTTCCAGATATGGAGCTGTTTCCTGTACATGCTCGATGATCTTATCATTCTCATAAATATCAAATACTTTGCTAACTGCAGCACATACAAACGGGTTTCCGCCGTAAGTTGTACCATGATCACCTGGCTCCAGAGAAGCTTTGGCAGCTTTCTCACTCAGTACAAATGCACCTACCGGCACACCGCATCCAAGTGCCTTGGCACTGGTCATGATATCCGGCTGCACGCCGTATGCCTGCCATGCAAAATAATGTCCGGTTCTTCCCATACCGCACTGGATTTCATCAAAAATCAGCATGATATCTTTCTCATCACAGATCTGACGCAAACCTTCCAGGAATTCTTTTTTCGCCGGATAAATGCCACCTTCACCCTGTACAACTTCAGTAATGATTGCACAGGTCTTATCTGTAATCTGAGCCTTTACGCTCTCAAGATCATTGAAGTCTGCAAACTTCACACCACCCATCAAAGGCTCAAACGGCTCTCTGTAATGAGCATTTCCTGTTACAGAAAGGGCTCCGATACTTCTTCCGTGGAAAGAATGGTTCATGGCAATGATCTCATGACCAGCATGTCCGTCACGGGCATACGCATATTTCTTAGCTGCTTTTAAAGCACCTTCGATTGCTTCTGTACCACTGTTGGTAAAGAATGCCTTGCTCATTCCGCTTGCCTTTACCAGCTTCGCACCTGCCTCAATGATCGGCTCATTATAATATAAGTTGGAAATATGCATCAGCTTATCGATCTGATCTTTTAACGCTTCATCATATCCCGGATAATGATATCCCAGAGAATTTACAGCGATACCTGCTGCAAAATCCAGATATTCCTTTCCCTCGGAATCATATAAATAACATCCCTGTCCCTTTTCAAAAACAACAGGAAAACGATTATAAGTGTGAAGGATACTCTCTTCGGATTCCTTCATCTGTTCATTCATGTTCATTGTAATATTTCTCCCCGTCTTCTCTCAGAATTGCAGTACCAATACCTTTGTTAGTAAAGATTTCCAGCAGTAAGCTGTGCGGAATTCTTCCGTCCAGGATATGGACTCTATTAACCCCCTCTTCGATTGCATCAATACAGTTTTTCAGCTTCGGAATCATACCGCCGCCTACAAACCCTTCAGAAATCAGCTTCTCTGCTTCATGTACATGAAGTTCAGAAATCAGACTTGACGGATCATCTTTATCCTTGTAAACACCTTCAATATCAGAAAGGAATGCAAGTTTCTCCGCATGAACCGCCTCTGCAATAGCACATGCTGCATCATCTGCATTGATGTTATAAGTAGCAAAATTATCATCATAACCTACCGGGAAAATGATCGGCAGAAAATCTTTCTCCAGAAGATCATACAGAATCTTCGGCTCAACCTTTGTAACCTCGCCTACAAATCCGATGTCTCCGCCCTCTGTCTGTTTCTTACGGCATTTCAGCAGACCTCCGTCTTTACCGCTGATACCTACAGCATTTACCCCAAGGGATTCTACCATAGCGACCAGTTCCTTGTTTACTTTTGCAAGGACCATCTCCGCAATCTCCATAGTATCTTTATCAGTTACACGAAGACCGTTGATGAACTTCGGCTCCATACCAACTTTACCAACCCAGCGGCTGATTTCCTTTCCGCCGCCGTGAACAATGATCGGTTTGAAACCAACCAGTTTCAGAAGAACTACATCTTTGATAACATTTTTCTTCAGTTCATCATCCAGCATGGCACTTCCGCCGTACTTTACAACTACGATCTTACGATTAAATCTCTGAATATAAGGAAGCGCCTCGATCAGCACCTCCGCCTTGTCCAAGTATTTCTGATTAACCATCTGTATTCTCCTTATTCCCTTTATTATGAACGATAATCTGCATTAATCTTTACATAATCATATGTCAGATCACAGCCCCATGCAGTTGCTGTAGCATCGCCCATCTTCACATCAGCGATTGCTGTCACAGCCTCCTCAGAAAGAATCTTAGTTGCTTCTTCCTCGCTGTAATCTGTAGCAACACCATTCTCAATGATCTTAATCTTTCCAGCCTTGCTCTCAAAGTAAAGGTCAACCTTCTCAGGATCAAACTGCGCACCTGAATATCCCATCGCACAGAGGATTCTTCCCCAGTTTGCATCATGACCGTAAATAGCTGTCTTTGTCAGAGAAGAAGTTACAACAGATTTGCTCAGAGTAACAGCCTGCTCTTTAGACTCAGCACCAATGATCTTCACTTCAAATAAAGCAGTTGCCCCCTCACCATCACCGGCAATCTTCTTAGCCAGAGAAGTATTAATATAATTCAGTGCAGCCTTGAAAGTCTCGTAATCCTCACCCTTCTCTGTGATCTCCGGATTCTCAGCCAGACCATTTGCCAGAAGAAGAACCGTATCATTTGTAGAAGTATCACCATCTACAGAAACCATATTGTAAGTATCTTTTACGTCTTCGCTTAATGCTTCCTGAAGCATTTTCTTGGAAATCTTCGCATCAGTGGTAACAAAACCAAGCATGGTACACATATTCGGATGAATCATACCAGATCCTTTGCACATACCACCAATGGTAACTGTCTTACCGCCAATCTCAATCTGGACAGCAACTTCTTTCTTCTTAGTATCTGTAGTCATGATAGCCTTCGCAGCTTCCGTACCTGCTTCCAGAGAACCGTCCAGCTTCGGAGCCATCATCTTTACGCCATTCTTAATACGGTCAATCGGTACCTGCATACCGATAACACCTGTAGAAGCAACCAACACACTATCAGCAGCTACATTTAAAACTTCTGCTGCAGCATCTGCGGTTTCCTTACAATATCCATAACCTTCAGCACCAGTACATGCATTCGCAATACCACTGTTACAGATCACAGCCTGCGCATACGGATGATTATAAACAATATCCTGATCCCATTTAACAGGAGCAGCCTTCACAACATTTGTAGTAAAAGTACCCGCTGCCACACAAGGCACCTCACTGTAAACCATTGCCATATCAGTTCTGCCCTTATATTTAATCTCAGCAGCTGCCGCTGCTGCCTGAAACCCCTTAGCCGCCGTAACGCCACCTTCAATAATCTTCATAAAACTTATCCCTCCTAATATTCCATAACTTCCCTTTTCAGGGCCTGCCGCAGGTCCCCTGCGCAGTCCCGTCCACTTACTGGAAAAGTCAGCTCCGGAAATTGTTTGTGTTTGTACGCATTTGCAGGGACTGTAGTAACTCTTAGTGCTCGGGAATTTGCGTTATGGAAAAAAAGCTCACTGTCTGAGCGAAGCGAGTTTGAGCTTCTTTTCCATGCTTTTAGCAAATTCACGAACACTTAGAGTTACTAAGCCCCGAAACCGCGTACAAACACAAACAATTTCCGGAGCGTCCCCTTTTTCAATCAATCATCACGGACACATCGGCACCTGCAGCAGCCCCTCAGATTCCTTAAATCCAAACAACAGATTCATATTCTGCACAGCCTGTCCTGCCGCACCTTTAACCAGATTATCCATAGCCCCCATCATAATCACTCTATGAGTTCTAGGATCAATCTTAAAGTTCACATCCACATAATTGCTTCCCTCCACGCACTTAGTCTGCGGACACACATCCTTATCAAGCACTCGAACGAAAGTCTCATCCTCATAATACTTATCATAAATCGCTTTCACTTCTTCATAAGAAACATCCTTAGTCAGAGAAGCATAAGCAGTCACCAGAATACCACGGTTCATAGGAATTAAATGAGGAGTAAAGTTAATCAGCACCTCTTTCCCGCATGCATACCCAAGTTGATCCTCAATCTCCGGTGTATGTCTGTGAGTAGCAACACCATAAGCTTTGATATTCTCATTTACTTCACAGAACAGATTTGCAACCTTAGCTCCACGTCCCGCACCTGAAGTACCGGACTTCGCATCAATAATAATGGTAGAAGGATCGATCAGTCCTTCTTTGATCAGCGGATAAATAGAAAGTGTGGAACATGTCGGATAACATCCAGGGTTAGCGATCAGTCTTGCTTTCTTGATATCCTCACGGTTGATCTCACATAATCCGTAAACAGCTTCATCAATAAACTGTGGAGCCTTATGCTCGATTCCGTACCATTTCTCATATTTCTTCACATCTTTAATACGGAAGTCTGCGCTCAGATCAATGACTTTGGCTTTGGAAAGAATTCCTTCATTAATTAAAGAAGCGCAAAGTCCCTGAGGGGTTGCTGTGAAGATTACGTCTACTTCGTCAGCTAATGCTTCCATATTGTCATCCATACATTTCGCATCTACCAGTTTAAAAAAGTTCTGATAAACATCCGCATATTTCTGGTCAATGTAACTTCTTGAACCATACCATGCAATTTCTACATCTTTATGTCCCAGAAGCAGTCTCACGATCTCGTTACCTGCATAACCTGTGGCACCGATAATTCCTGCTTTAATCATAATAATTCCTCCATCTTTCGCCTTATCGGCAAGGTTTATTTTCCATTTTTCTTTTGCTCTTCTATTTCATGCTGTTGAGTATATCTTAGTTCTTTTTTTCTTATCTGTGAAGTTCTTTTTTATTGACGCCATTCTAGCTATATCTGCCGGCAATAAGTTCAACAGCATTGTAAAACTTTACTTTATCAGAGCGCTGGACTAATTATACATCTTACCTGCATAATATGCAATAGTCATTTTCCAATGTTTTTACATGAATTTTAATTTAGATTGTTCATTTTCCCTTGTTTTTACCTATATTATGTTGCATATTTATGCAAAAATGAATAAAACTTTTTTGTATTTAGCTATTGCATATTTATAAAAAAAGGTGTATATTATCACTTGTTAAGCGGAGTCACAGAAAATCAATTTATTCCGCATTGAATATTTATTCAAAAAAATAAATCAGTAAATCTCGCATTTATTCAAAAAAATGCGCTGAACTCCCGACTTATTCATTTACATTCAGCAAACGAATATCTCTGGAAATAGTTACTGTATAATATGATCAGTAACGCCTTCATAAAACTACGAAAATAATAAAATCCAAATTTCAGGAGGAATACAATCATGAAAGAAAAAGTCGTTTTAGCATACTCAGGCGGTCTTGATACCACAGCCTTAATTCCGTGGTTAAAAGAAACATTTGATTACGACGTTGTCTGCTGCTGTGTAAACTGTGGTCAGGGAAACGAACTGGACGGACTGGATGAGAGAGCCAAACTTTCCGGTGCTTCCAAATTATATATTGAAGATATCGTAGATGAATTCTGTGATGATTTCATCGTTCCATGTGTACAGGCAGGTGCTGTATATGAGCACAAATATCTCCTTGGTACATCCATGGCTCGTCCGGCAATCGCTAAGAAATTAGTTGAGATCGCACGTAAAGAAGGTGCCGTTGCTATCTGCCACGGTGCTACAGGTAAAGGTAATGACCAGATCCGTTTTGAACTTGGTATCAAAGCTCTTGCTCCGGACATCAAGATCATCGCTCCATGGCGTATGACAGACAAATGGACAATGCAGTCCCGTGAAGACGAAATCGCATTCTGCAAAGCTCACGGCATTGACCTTCCATTCGATGCAAGTCACAGCTACAGCCGTGACAGAAACTTATGGCATATCAGCCATGAAGGTCTGGAACTGGAAGATCCTTCCCAGGCTCCTAACTATGACAACATGCTTGTTTTAGGTGTTACACCTGAGAAAGCTCCTGATAAAGAAACAGAAGTTACAATGACATTCGAACAGGGTGTTCCGAAAACATTAAACGGAAAAGAAATGAAAGTTTCCGAGATCATCACTGAGCTTAACAAATTAGGCGGTGAGAACGGTATCGGTATCGTTGATATCGTAGAAAACCGTGTTGTTGGTATGAAATCCCGTGGTGTATATGAGACTCCTGGCGGAACAATCCTGATGGCAGCTCATGAACAGCTCGAAGAACTTACACTTGACCGTGAAACAATGGAAACCAAGAAGAAACTTGGCAGCCAGTTCGCACAGGTTGTTTACGAAGGAAAATGGTACACACCACTTCGTGAAGCAATCCAGGCATTCGTTGAATCTACACAGAAATATGTAACAGGTGAAGTTAAATTCAAACTGTACAAAGGCAACATCATTAAAGCCGGTACAACTTCTCCATACAGCCTGTACAACGAGTCTCTTGCATCCTTCACAACAGGTGACCTTTATGACCACCACGATGCAGACGGATTTATCACACTGTTCGGACTTCCACTGAAAGTTCGTGCTATGATGTTAAAAGAAGTTGAGCAGAACAAGAAATAATTAAATAAGAACTATTTACAGCCAGATGAGTTCTTGTTCATCTGGCTGTTTTATTATCATTGAAAAGAATGCAACATAGTTTATAATAATATAATGCAGAATCTTACCTACAGAAAATTCTATACCAGGCAGCAAATCTTTTCATCAACAAAAAAGCCACCGTAAATACGGCAGCTTTCTTATCGTTTTCATTATTATCTGTGCAATTTTCTGTATGATATATTATGCTTATCGTTACCATTCTCAGTAACCGCTTATCTGCTCTCCAGCTCACTGCGTTTCTTATCGATAAGTTTCTGAAGCTGTTCCAGATCTTCCATTGTGATACCATCGGATTCCAGAAGTGCAGTCATCATTTCCACTGGACCGATCTTTCTGCTTTTTGCGTTTCCCTTTAAATAGTCCTCTCTTGAGAGAAGAGGAGTATAGTTTCTTGCATAAACCTTGCCGTTCATGGAAGTTCCTGCGACTTTGATCAGATTTTCTTTTAAAAGAAGCTCCAGGCATCTTCGTACTGTCGGCATTTTCAGTTCCGGTGCAATGTCATTGATCTCAAAAGCAGACAACGGTCTTCCTTCTTCCCAAAGCACATTCATAATATCATAACGTTTACCTTTTAAGATGTCCATCTTAAGATCTCCTTCCACTTTTAACCAGATATCACTATAATACAGAAATATCAGATTAATTACAATTACAGAGACCTTACACTGATTTACAGTCTTTTTACAAATTTATCTCATTCAGTTGATAATTTCGTCACAAAACGATCTGTTTCTTCTCCAGACGGGCATATACCCACTCCCTGAAAAGTGTGTAGATCACAGATACCATCGGGATGAAAATGAGCATTCCGACGATTCCCATCAGGCTGCCGCCAAGTGTTACTGCAGCCAGTACCCAGATAGACGGAAGTCCCACAGAACCGCCTACAACATGCGGATAGATCAGGTTTCCTTCAATCTGCTGGAGAAGAAGGAACAGTCCAAGGAACAGGACTGCTTTCACAGGGCTTACCATAAGGATCAGGAAAAATGAGATCCAGCAGCCAATGATCCCGCCAAACACCGGGATCAGAGCTGTAAATGAGATCAGAACTCCGACCAGCATTGCATATGGGAAGCGCAGGATTGTCATAGACACAAAGAACATACTTCCAAGGATAACAGCCTCGATGCACTGTCCTGTGATAAAACTGGAGAAAATTCTGTTTGCCAGATGCCATACATGTTCTATATATCTAACCGGTTTCTCAGGGAACATTGCGTACATGGCTTTCCTGATCTGCTGCTGAAGTTTTTCTTTCTGGAGAAGAATATAGCAGGCAAAAACAAAGCCGATGGATACGTTCATAGCCGTGCTCAGAAGTCCCATAGTGATAGATACCGTAGAAGAAACAAAATTGTTAACTCCACTTTTCAGTACGACAAGTACAGAGTCTATCATTTTAGCTGGATCAATTTCCAGGGACTGAGTCCATTTGACAATCTCAGGATTATTTCCGGACAGACTGTCGATCCATTTCTGGATTACCGGAATATTTTCTTCTATTTTTTTGCCTACGCTTACAAAGGTTGTGGCAAGTTCCGGTACTACTACAAGCATAACGAGCACGACAAGACAGACCACAAAACAGATTGCAAGTACCAGACTGACTGGACGCGCCATTTTTCTGGAAGCTTTTCTATCCTGTTTCAGAGCTTTTCCGAACAGATGGTGTTCAATGAATTTCATCGGGACGTTCAGGATAAAGGCAATTCCAAAGCCGATGATGAACGGGAAGAGGAAGCCGAGCAGAACCTGTGCTGTGCTGATCACAATATCCAGATTCTGTACACCAAGATACAGCAGAACGGCAAATGCAATGAGCCAGCGGATTTTTTTCATATTTTCTTTGTTTAATTCCATTTTCTTTTCCCTTCTCTTTTTATTTTAATGGTTATTGTATCATATTTCGGCTATAAAATGGACACTTACAAAAATATTTTAAGTAAGCATAAACTAACAAAAAAAGAATAATAAATTAAATCATAGAAAAGAATTGACAGTCAACTATAAATATTTTATAATCATTTTGTAAACAATATCAGAAAACTTATATATGTCCATAATCGGTTGGATGTTTCTACCAACTACCGTAATAGTTGTCTATAAGTTCTCTCCCCAAGGAGAAAGAATGAGGTAAAGGCAGCATCGGTAGATTTTTTTTGCCTTTCCTTAACTACAAAGAAAGAAGGTAATGATTATGAACAACAAACAGACATTTGCACTTAAAGGAACAATCTGCTACAGCAGTTCCCAGACAGAGCTCTCTATTACTGAGAAGGGCTATCTGGTCTGTGAAGATGGACGCTGTATCGGGGTATTTAAAGAACTCCCTGAGAAGTATACAGAAATTGAATGTACAGATTTCGGCGATGAGCTTATTATTCCAGGTCTGACAGACCTGCATCTTCATGCTCCGCAGTATACCTTCCGTTCTTCCGGCATGGATCTGGAACTGCTGGACTGGCTGAATACTTATACGTTCCCACAGGAAGCACGTTATGCAGATACGGAATTTGCAAAAGAGGCTTATTCTATTTTTGTTGAAGATATGAAAAAAAGCCCTAATACAAGAGCATGCATTTTCGGAACGCTTCATGTTCCTGCTACTGAAATTCTGATGGAACAACTTGATAAAACAGGAATGAAGACCATGGTCGGTAAAGTAAATATGGACCGGAATGGTTCTCCTGAATTGCAGGAAGAAAGCGCTCAGGCTTCTGCAGATGCAACTGTTAAATGGCTTGAGGATACACTTACAAAATTTGAAAATGTAAAACCGATCCTTACTCCGCGATTTACTCCGTCCTGTTCTGATGAGCTGATGGAGAAACTTTCTGAGATTCAGAAGAAGTATCATCTGCCTATGCAGTCTCACCTTTCTGAGAATTTCGGTGAAATTGCCTGGGTGCAGGAACTTTGTCCAAATACACATTTTTATGGAGAAGCATATAGCCAGTTTGATCTTTTCGGCGGCGATTGTCCAACGATCATGGCTCATTGTGTTCACTCCTCAGATGAAGAAATTGCCCTTATGAAAAAGCAGGGCGTTTACATTGCACATTGTCCACAGTCCAATACAAATCTCTCTTCAGGTATTTCTCCTGCGAGACGCTATCTGGATGAAGGTTTACATATCGGACTGGGATCTGACATTGCAGGAGGAACTTCCGTTTCTATTCTGCGTGCCATGGCTGATGCCATTCAGGTTTCCAAACTGTACTGGCGGCTGGTTGATTCTTCCATGAAGCCGCTTACTCTTGAAGAAGCCTTTTATATGGGAACAGAAGGCGGCGGCTCCTTCTTTGGAAAAGTCGGAAGTTTTAAGGAAGGTTATGAGTTTGATGCAGTCGTACTCAATGACAGTACCATCCCAACCCCTTTGAAACTTTCTCCAAAAGACAGACTGGAAAGACTGGTCTATCTTTCCGACGACCGTAACATTACCGCCAAGTATGTAGCTGGCAGGAAGATTCTGTAACTGCAGGAAATACAGATTCCGGTGATGTTTTTCTAAGATGATTATTCCAGGAGTTTCACCCTGTTTTTTCGGGACGGTCATCTGAACCATCACAATATAGCCGGCAATTGTTACTGTTCACTTCATACACAGTAGCAGCAATTTTAAAATCAAAAGGGGGAAGGATTATGAACCTTGACAAAATGTTTCATCTCAAAGAGAACCACACTGATGTAAAGACGGAAGTCATGGCAGGTATTACCACCTTCATGACAATGGCCTACATTCTGGCCGTTAACCCAAATATTCTGGAAGCATCCGGCATGGACAGAGGGGCTGTTTTTACAGCAACCGCACTGTCATCCTTTATTGCCACCTGCCTGATGGCACTGCTTTCTAACTACCCATTCGTTCTTGCACCGGGCATGGGCTTAAATGCTTACTTTGCATACACGGTTGTTCTCGGCATGGGATACAGCTGGCAGCAGGCACTGGCAGCCGTATTTGTAGAAGGTATTATTTTTATCCTGTTATCACTCACCAATGTGCGTGAGGCAATTTTTAATGCAATTCCAATGAACCTGAAACATGCAGTATCCGTTGGTATCGGACTTTTCATTACTTTTATCGGACTGCAGAACGCGAAAATCGTAGTCAACAATGACTCCACTCTGGTAAGCGTATTTTCCTTTAAATCCTCCGTCTCCGGCGGTACATTTAACACAGAAGGAATCACAGTTCTTCTGGCACTGATCGGACTTCTGATCACTGCAGTTCTTCTTGTTAAAAATGTAAAAGGAAATATCCTCTGGGGCATCCTGATCACATGGGGACTTGGAATCATCTGTCAGTTCCTCGGACTTTACAAACCGGATGCAGCAGCAGGCTGGTACAGCCTTCTGCCGGATTTCTCAAACGGAATCTCCATCCCAAGCATGGCTCCGACATTTATGAAAATGGATTTCTCTATCGTCTTTTCACTTGATTTCGTAGTCATCATGTTTGCATTCCTGTTTGTAGATATGTTCGATACACTTGGAACACTGATCGGTGTTGCTTCCAAAGCTGATATGCTTGACAAAGAAGGCAAACTTCCAAACATCAAAGGTGCTCTTCTTTCTGACGCAGTAGGAACTACAGTAGGTGCTATGTGCGGTACTTCTACAGTTACTACTTTCGTAGAAAGCGCTTCCGGTGTTGCAGAAGGCGGACGTACAGGACTTACTTCTCTGGTAGCAGCTGTCCTCTTCGGATTATCACTGCTGTTATCCCCGATCTTCCTGGCAATTCCTTCATTTGCTACAGCACCTGCTCTGATCATCGTTGGTTTCCTGATGCTTACATCCGTAACCAAGATTGATTTCAACGATCTGACCGAAGCAATCCCGGCATTTATCGCAATAATTGCAATGCCGTTCCTGTACAGCATTTCCGAAGGTATCTCCATGGGCGTTATCTCCTATGTGATCATCAACGTTGTTACAGGAAAAGCAAAAGAAAAGAAGATCAGCGCACTGATGTATGTGCTTGCTGTACTGTTCATCTTAAAATATATCTTTATCTGATCTGAAATCAAAATTAAGATCAAAGATTTACAACTACACACTTGCGAAAGAGAAGCCTCCTGCAGAGGCTTCTTTTTTGTTATCCCGAAATTTTCTTTCACTTTTTTTGTCTGTGATGTATAATTATAAAAGTGTTTATTCATTTTATAAATCAGTTTAATACAGATAAGCCTGGCATCTCTGTCCACACTGACTGAATAAATATTTTGTTTTATCCATATTTTATACATTACTATATTATAAGGAAGGATTACTCACTCATGCAAAAACAACAAATACCTTTGAAAAATTCCTTACTCCTGCTTCTTGCAGCAATCATCTGGGGCATCGCTTTTGTAGCTCAAAGCGTAGGGATGGACTATGTCGGTGGCTTCACCTTTAATGCTGTCCGCTCCCTGATCGGAGCAGCTGTACTTGTTCCACTTATCCTCGTTTTTGAATCAAAAAAATCCACTGACACCACAACTGCAAAAATTGCCAGCCATTCCAGGCCAACCAGCAATACTGTATCCTATATCCAAAAACGAAAAGACCTGATCATCGGCGGCATTTCCTGTGGCATATGCCTCTGTCTGGCAAGCAACTTTCAGCAGTTCGGCATTAAATATACTTCTGTCGGAAAAGCCGGATTTATCACTGCCTGCTACATTGTAATCGTCCCGATCATCGGACTGTTTCTTGGAAAAAAATGCAGCAAATTTATCTGGGCTGCTGTTGGGATGGCGTTAATCGGACTTTATCTTCTGTGCATTACAGATGGATTCTCTATCGGAAAAGGTGACTTGCTCGTACTGGTCTGTGCATTCTTATTCTCCGTACATATCCTGGTCATCGACCACTTTTCTCCAAAAGTAGATGGCGTAAAACTTTCCTGTCTCCAGTTCCTGACTTGTGGAATCCTCTCCGGAATCCCTGCTCTACTGTTCGAACGCCCAAGTTTTTCCGCAATCTGTCAGGCATGGATGCCAATTCTCTACGCAGGTATCATGTCCTGCGGCGTAGCCTACACCTTACAGATCATCGGTCAGAAGAACATGAATCCAACTGTCGCATCCCTGATCCTCAGTCTGGAATCCTGCATTTCCGTCCTTGCCGGATGGGTACTCCTTGGTCAACAGTTAAGCACAAGAGAAATCCTTGGATGTGTGATCATGTTTGCTGCGATCATCCTTGCGCAGCTTCCACAGAAACAGAACGCATAATACTCTGAAAACTTACTTAATTCGGGTCAAGCGGATATTCGCAATTGAAGCAGGGGACTTACTTGATTCGGTTAAACAAGAATATCTGCAACTATCAAAGGGCGGCTGCTCCGTAATATTTTACGAAACAGCCGCCCTTTTATCTTATTCTTACTTTACTTATTTAACCTCTCCCATCACTTTGTGGAAGTGTTCTTTTATTTTAGAAAAACTCTCATCACTCAGATCATGCTCTAACTTGCAGGCATCCTCTTTCGCAACCTCAGGACTTACACCAAGGTGTTCGAGCATCGTACTCAGCACTGTATGACGCTCATAAATGTGAACCGCAATTTCATTTCCCTTTTCAAGAAGTGTCACCGTACCATAACGGTCCATGGCAATATAACCATCTTCACGAAGCAGTTTCATCGCATGACTTACACTCGGTTTCGATACCCCAAGCATCGTTGCAATATCAATAGAACGAACCCCGTCCCCCTGTTTGGACAATACCAAAATGGCCTCTAAATAATCCTCCGCCGACTTTCTAATTTGCATTCAAAATACCTCCCATATTGTACTTATATTAACACAAAATGAAAGGAGTTTCAATCGCTCTTCTTGAGAACAGTCGTCATTAACCGGCAACTCCATAATCCATCTCATCCATATCAAACCAACCTTTTACCGCCCGCTTCATACAGCACCACTCCTTTTTTAACACTTCATTTTCCAAAGACAAAATATTTTTTCTCCCTCATACAATAAACCAGCGTATAAAAATATTTCATTTCAGGTGCATTTGCAGGATGCTTAGATATTCTTAGTCCTCAAAAATCTGCGTTATGAGCCTCCAGGGACACTGTCTGAGCGAAGCGAGTTTGTCCCTGAAGACTCATGCTTTTAGCAGATTTTTGAAGACTTAGAATATCTTAGCGTCCGAAACCGCACCTGAAATGAAATATTTTTATACGCGTCCCAATTGAAAATAAAAAGCCCCCTGACCAGTATTCCCACATACCAGCCAAGGAGCTCCCCACTATATCGGATTATCCCCTAAATACCTAAAGCAATCTCCATCATCTTATTAAATGAAGTCTGTCTGGCCTCCGCAGAAATCGCTTCCTCTCTGAACATATGATCAGAAATAGTAAGAATACCCAGCGCTTCCTTACCGGCTCTTGCAGCATTCATAAACAGCGCCGCACATTCCATCTCTGCACAAAGAACTCCCATCTTTCTCCATGCCTTAGAACTTTCCGGATTATCACTGTAGAACACATCAGAAGATACAACCGTACCAACATGAACCGGAGTCCCCTGCTCTTTTGCCACTTCTACTGCTCTCTCAACCAGACTGTAGCTTGCTGTCGGAGCAAATGTTCCAGGTAACTGATACTGGCTTCCATAATTGGAATCTGTGCATGCACTCATAGCAATCACAACATCCATTACATTCACATCATCCTGTAAAGCACCTGCAGAACCAATACGTATGATCTTCTCTACATCATAGAAATTATAAAGCTCATAGCTGTAAATACCCATAGACGGCATACCCATACCGCCACCCATAACGGATACCTGTTCTCCTTTATATGTTCCCGTATAACCGAACATATTTCTTACTGTGTTAAAGCATACCGGATTCTCCAGATATGTTTCTGCGATATATTTCGCACGCAGCGGATCTCCCGGCATCAGAACTTTCTTTGCAATGTCACCTTTCTTTGCGGTGTTGTGTGGTGTTGGAATACACATAGTTATTTCCTCCTTTTTTGTTTTTTATCTCTATAGCAGTACTTTTGCCTGTCCACAAATGAACTCAAACATATTTTTTACTGCCATGAATCACTGTTTAATAAGTAACTTCCGACTTACCTTTACCTCTCGCCAACAGCTCTTTCTGTAAACGAATTGCCTCTTTCAGCAACGCATCTGTGTCCATTTTCAGCTTTCCGTCATATTTCAGGAACTTACCTGCCACCATTGTATATTTTACATTCTGACTGTTGCTGCTGTAAAGGATGGATGAGATCGGACTGTAAAATGGGAAAGTATCCGGCTGGTACAGATCCCAGATTACCAGATCCGCCGGTGCTCCCTCTTTCATTCTGCCACTTCCAAACGGAAATGCCTGGTGGCTTGCCATCAGATGCTTCCATATTTCCTCAGCTGTATACTCTGCAGAATTTCTGTCCTGATACTTGCCAAGCAGACCAAACAGTCTTGCCTGTTCCATCGGATTCAATGTATTGGAACTTGCCGCACCGTCTGTTCCGAAACCATAATTTAACTTTTTATAATGATCAAAGAAACCACCCTTACCGGATGCCAGTTTCATATAAGTTTTCGGGCAGAATGCAAACCATGTATCATCTCTCAGATATTTCAGGTCATCCTCTTCGATCCATAAACCATGTCCAATCAGAACCTTACAATCAAATCCGCCTGCTTCATGCAGGATTCCAAACGGAGTCATACCTGTTTCTTTTCTGGCTTTCTCTACCTGCACATCCTCTTCTGATACATGCAGATGAATCGGCAGATCCAACTCCTTTGCCACATCAATAATCTCTTTCAGAGTCGGTGACGGGCAGGTATAGTTTGCATGTGGTCCCATATGGAAAGAAATCTTGTCAGAGTCATTTCTGTGCTCCTGGATAAACGCTTTCACCTGAGCCAGACGTTCATGGAAATCAGGTGTCATACCAAACAGCGTCGGTGCCAGGTCTCCGCGGATTCCTGTCTCTTTCACTGCTTTCAACACCTGCTCTTCTCCGAAATAATGGTCAGCAAAAACTGTTACACCATTGTTGATCATCTCTGAGATTCCCATAAGAGTTCCGATATAAACATCGTCATCTGTCATCTTACTCTCATACGGCCAGATCATCTCATTAAACCAGGCATCCGCAGTTACATCCTCTGCAATTCCCTTAAATATATTCATAGCTGTATGTGTATGCAGATTCGCCAGACCCGGACTTACAAAATATCTGCTGCAGTCAATGATCTCATCTGCTGCTACGGAATGGTCATCCTCACTCTCAGCTACAATCTTAAGGATTTTTCCATCTTTAATATATACATTCTGTTTCAGAGTACATTTCGCTTCTTCATCCAGAATTCCTGCACCCTGAAGTAAAATTGTTTTCTGCATAATTTCCTCCTTTCTGTATTGCCTGCAAAATCTATCTGTGATAGCATATTTAATAAATTCGTAACTGCTCAGTACCTTCACAGTTACGAGTCAAAATCCATCGAAAATCGCCTACAGCGATGGGATTTTGACTTGTATGTCTCGGGATTTTGGCATTATCATGCCAAAACACCTCGCGGAATAGTAGACTGCTGAATAGTTATATAAATTCATATTTTCCATTCAAAGGAGCTCTTATCATGAAAAAAGCACTGATCATTGGTTCTACTGTTGTAGATGTTATCGTAAATCTTGTTGATTCTCTTCCAAAAACCGGAGAGGATGTTCATGTCCGCAGCCAGCATATGTCTCTGGGGGGCTGTGCCTACAATGTTTCCGATTCTGTCCGTCATTTCCAGGTTCCTTATATTCTGTTTTCCCCTGTAGGTACAGGAGTCTATGGATATTTCGTAAGAGAAGAATTAAAGAAAAAAGGGATCTCCAGTCCTATCCCGTCCCCTAACATGGATAACGGCTGCTGTTACTGTTTCGTAGAAAATAGCGGCGAACGTACCTTTATTTCCTACCACGGTGCAGAATATCTGTTCCAGAAAGACTGGTTTGATCTCATTGACCCGGAAGAAATTGACTCTGTCTATATCTGCGGTCTCGAAATTGAAGAAGTTACAGGAAGCAATATCGTAGAATTTCTGGAAAAGAACCCTCAGCTTACTGTTTTCTTTGCTCCCGGCCCACGACTCACTGTTATTGATCCTGACCTTATAAACCGCATTTATAATCTCTCACCAATCCTGCATCTCAATGAAACAGAGGCACTGGATGCCAGCGGAAAGGTAACTATTTCAGAAGCAGGTGCTTATCTTTATAATAAGACACGCAACACTGTGATCATCACCCTTGGAGAAAAGGGCTGCTACTATTTCCATGGAACCACCGAAGAAATCGTGCCTCCGGTACCCACCATCCAGGCAGATACCATCGGCGCAGGCGACTCCCATATAGGTTCTGTCATTGCCTGTCTGAAAAAAGGTGACAGTTTACACGATGCCATCGCCAAAGCTAACCGCGTTTCCTCTGCTGTTGTGGCAACTCCATCCGCAATTTTGCCGGACGAAGAATTTGATAAATTAAACTTTTAAGTTGTAATCATTCTTAAATCAAGCATTTATTTGTCTTATACGATAAACAGCCCGAATTACCAACTTACATATTTATTATCTCGTATACAAGCATCCCTGCTTTATTGCTGTCTGCAATATAAAGCAGGGATTTTTTCTTAAAGCATTCAGGCAATCTTTCCAGCCCTCTGCTTTCCTGTTCTTTTTTATTTACCGCTCAGACGCTCTTTTTTCTTCTTCTGTCCATAATAGTAAACACCAAGTCCGATCAGAGTGGTCAGGTAAGGTACCATCAGGATAATCTCATACGGCATAACAGAGGTAAGCTGCATAACATTTGCAACTGCCTGAGCAATACCAAAGAGCAGGGATACCAGGAATCCTCCGATCGGAGTATTTCCACCCATACTTGCGGCTGCCAGAGCGATGAAACCACGACCGCCTGCCATATCCTTTGTAAACATGTTCATATATCCACCGGAAAGGTAAAAACCACCCATAGCAGCCAGCACACCACTGATGATCAGTGCAATATACTGAATCTTACGGGAACTGATACCTACAGATTCTGCTGCATTCTTGTTCTCACCGACTGCACGGATTGCAAGTCCCAGAGGAGTTTTGTACAGAAACAGATGAAGCAGGATTACTGCCAGAATAGAAAACCATGTCAGGATATTCTGTCCGGAAAGAACCTGTCCGATAAACGGAATCTTGTCAATAAGCGGAAGTGTTACAGCCGGTGCTGATACGCTTCGGATAGAGGAAGAAACTCCTCGGTCTCCGGAAACTGCAACCAAAAGTAATACAGTACCGCCGGTAGCCGTCAGGTTAATAGCGATCGCAGCCAGGATCTCATCGGTCTTCAGGTTCAGGATAAAGAACGCAAGGATCATACCGATCAGTCCACCGATCACCATTGTGATCAGAAGTCCCAGCCATGCGCTGTGTGTCATTGATGAAAAAATGACTCCAAACAAAGCAGAAAACAGCATGATTCCCTCGAGGGCCATATTACAGATTCCGGCTTTTGCAGCAATGGCAGCTGCCAGAGTTGCAAACAGGATCGGAGTTGCCGATCTTAAAATTGTCGCAAAAAAGTCAGGGGATAAAATCGCGCTCCACATACCTATGCCTCCTCATCTTTCAGTGCTGCTTTTGCTTCTTTGGCAATGATCTTATGTTTATACTTGCTCAGGAACTGTTCAGCAACTACAAGCAGGATGATGATACCCTGTGTGATCTGTACGATCTCCAGTGTAACGTCAGTTCTACGTGCCATGATAGAAGCTCCTGTACGCAGATAAGCAAGGAACAAAGCTGCAAAAGGTGTATACAACGGGTTCTTCTTAGAAAGTGTACAGATGATGATCGCATCCCATCCATATCCAAGGAGGGAAGTCCAGGTAAATCTGCTGTAGATCGGACTAAGCATTTCCACGCCGCCGCCAAGACCTGCAACGAAACCACCCAGAAGCTGGGAGATCATGATAACTTTCACAATGCTGATTCCGGAATATTTAGCAAATTCTTCGTTCTCACCGGCAAGACGGAGTTCATATCCTGTCTTTGTTCTGTAGAGGAAGAAATATCCAAGAACAGCTACTGCGATTGCAATGATAAATCCTAAATGTACACGAGTTCCAGGGATCAGTACCGGAAGCTCTGCAGCATCTGCCAGCTTATAGGAGGCAGCACTGGCTTTCGGGTCACCGATCACGTTATTTAACATATAGTTTCCAAAGTATAACGCCAGATAGTTGATCATCAGGGATGAAACCATCTCAGACGCTGTCGTTGTAATTTTCATGATAGCAGGGATTGCTGTAAACAGCGCACCTACCAGACCTGCACAAAGAAGCGCCATAAATGGTGATACAAAAGTGGCAGTTAATTTAATTGCCACGCAGGATGCGATCAGACCACCAATGTGGAATGCACCCTCACCAGCCAGGTTGATCTGGTTCGCAGAAAACATAATGCAGACACCAGTACCTGTAAAGATCAGCGGAATCATGGATTCCACTACATTTCCCATGCTTCTCTTGTTTGTAAAAGGACCGATCAGTAAATATTTGATTGCCTCCAGCGGCTGATCACTTACCATGAAGATAATCACAAAAGAGATGGCAAGTGCGATCAGGACGGAAAAAACGGTCCTCACCATATCAAATCTCTTTGCACTATTCATATAAAACTCCCTCCAGTACATCATCATGCTTGATACCCAGCATATGCTGTCCAAGCTCATCCTCTGTTACCTTCTCCACGTCTGTAAAGAATCCGGCAAATTTGCCTTTGTACATAACAGCCAGTCTGTCACTCAGAGAGAAAATTTCTGTAAGGTCTGCAGAAATCAGGATAACTGCACATCCTGCATCACGGAACTCCAGCAGTCTCTTTCTGATAAATGCAGCGGCACCAACGTCAATACCACGTGTCGGCTGGTTTGCAATAATAATATCCGGACCTGTTGAGAATTCTCTGGCAACGATAACTTTCTGGATATTTCCACCGGAAAGCATTCCCACGTTCTGCTTTCTGGATTTACATTTGATCATATATTCCTTGATCAATTCATCGCTTCTCTGCTCCATTGCCTTGCGTTTCAACAGGAATTTTCCTGAAAATCTCTTGTCTTTATACTGATTGGAAAACATATTTTCCATGATGCTTAAAGTTCCTGCACATCCGGAAGTCATACGGTCTTCAGGAATATGTGCCAGTTTCATCTCTCGGATATCCTCGATAGAAGCATTGGAAATATCCTGACCTTTAATCTTAATCTCACCTTTGTATTTCTTATTCAAACCGGTCAATGTATCAATCAGTTCACTCTGTCCGTTACCCTCAACTCCAGCGATTCCAAGGATTTCGCCGCCCTTCAGGTCAAAGGAAAGATCATCAACTTTCAGGACACCCTGTGCATTATGTACAGTCAGATTACGCACTCTCATAAATACATCATCTGTGAGATGCTGCTCTTTCTTGTCAAATTTCAGGGAAACTTCTCTTCCTACCATCAGACGGGACATTTCCTGTGTGGAAATATCCTTTACTTCATAGGTTCCCATACTGCGTCCATTTCTCATGATGGTCGCACGGTCGCAGATCTTCTTAATCTCATCCAGTTTGTGAGAAATAAAGATAATGGTGTGGCCTTTCTCTCTCAGTTTCATCAACTGAATGAAAAGCTCATCTGTTTCCTGTGGAGTCAGTACTGCTGTCGGCTCATCCAGGATCAGGATCTCAGCACCTCTGTAAAGAGCTTTCAGAATTTCTACTTTCTGTTTGATACCAACCGGGATTTCCTCTACTTTCTGACGGACATCAATGTCAAAGTTATATTCTTTTGCAATGTCCTCCGCCGCCTGGATTGCTTTGTCCATATCAATGAACAGGCCTTTCTTAGGCGCAACTCCCAGAATGATGTTTTCAGCAACTGTAAGTGACGGCACCAGCATAAAATGCTGATGTACCATACCGATTCCTTTACTGATTGCATCTTGTGGAGATTTGATAGTTGTAGGCTGTCCTTTGAGAATAATCTCACCCTGATCAGGTGCTTCCAGTCCGAAAAGAACTTTCATCAACGTACTCTTGCCGGCACCGTTCTCACCGAGCATCGCGTGAATCTCGCCCTTACGAAGCTCAAGGGATACATCTTCATTGGCTACCACACCATTACCATAAATTTTCATGATGTGGTTCATCTGTAATACAGTCTGATTATCCAATCTGTTCACCTCGTTTCTTATTTATCACATATATCAGGTTCAAAAAACTCAAAAACAATTCCTATAAGCTTTTGGAACCTGATATCATTGCTCATCTCTGATAAAGCATTGCATTAAAATGTTTACTTTCAGACGCAGAATGCGCATCATGCGAAACAGCATGACGCGCACCTTTGCTTATCATCTTGATATATCAGAATACTGACACATCACCAGCCCAAGGCTTGGTCGTTTTCAATATTCAGTTCTATTAGCTTAATTTTGCAGAATCGATCAGTGCCTGAACATCATCCGGGCTCATTGCATCATCACCAAGAGTGGTAGGAACAGTGATCTTTCCATCGATGATATCCTGTTTCAGTTCTTCAACTTTTGTACGGATATCTTCCGGAACTGTTTCCTCATAATGTTCGTCTTCTACAAGTTCAACACCACCGTCTGCAAGTCCAAGGTATTCAAGAGTACCATATGCAAGGTTGCCTTCCATATCTTCTTTGATTGCACGAACCAGAGAGTTACCTACATTTTTAAGAGCGGATGTAGGAATATTTGCTGCATAATCCGGAAGAACTGCTGCCTGGTCAGAGTCAACACCAAAAGCATATCTCTTAGCATCTACAGCTGCTTCAATCTGTCCAAGACCTGCACTTCCAGCTACGTTAAATCCTACGTCTGCACCATTCTGGTACTGTGTAAGAGCCATATCTTTACCTGCCGCGGAATCGTAGAAGTTACCTACATAAGCAAGTGCAACCTGTGTTTCTTCATCAATATCCTTAGCACCCTGGATATATCCAACAAGGAAGTCTTCGATAACAGAGTTATCCATGCCGCCAAGGAATCCGATAACCTTATTGGACGGATCGATCATGTCGAGTGAATCATCTGTTGTCATCATAGCTGCCATAGCTCCGAGAAGATAGGATACTTCGTTCTGTTTGTACATTACGTTGTATACATTGTCCTCTCCGCCTGCACTAAAGTCAAAAGCTTCATCAAAGAAGATGAATTTCTGATCCGGATAATCATTTGCAGCATTTGTAAGAGCATCCATCATCTGATAAGTGCCGCAGATGATTACATCATAAGAACCGTCATCACAATAGTCATACATTGTCGGCTCCCATTTTGCCTCGTCTGCAGATGTAGCACCCATCTGTTCTACTTTGTAAGTGAACTTGTCTTCTCCAAGTTCTTCCTGCAGTGCTTCCATTCCTGAGTTTGCAGAGTCAAAGAATGATTTGTCTCCAAGAGTTCCGTTAAGCAGAAGCGCTGCTTTGTATGGTTCTCCATCGTCTTTGGCCATAACCGGTACTGCTGCTACTCCCATGGACAGGATCATTGATGCGGTAAGAGTTGCTGCTACTAATTTTTTCTTCATTATTTCGTTCCTCCTTTTCCTTTTGCCTGTTCAGCCATTTTGATACTCTTTACTGTTTTCTGAACTAACTCCTCCAGAGAAATGGTTCTGTATTCTCCCCTCATATAGGTATCCAGTCTGGAAAAAGCCGGATGAATCAGTTCAGAGGGAATCGCTTTCATTCCCTGTTGAATTGCCAGAAGCGGCATGATCATTCCCGCATTACAGTCCACATCAACACCGCACATGGTAATGATATGAAGTGTCTCACGAAAATCGCCGTTTCCATATATTAATGCGATGATCTCGCAGCAGGCATTGGGATACGCATGGATCCAGTTGTACTTATGATACTTGTCCATACATGCCTTTAATGCATCCTGCCAGTGCTCATAGCGTATACAGCAGTCATACGCATAAGAGATCACCGAATAATATTCACTGTCTTTCGGAATCAGCTCTATAGAAGTTCTCACCACATTCCGTATATCCGTATCCACAAATGCCAGTGAAGTCATCACTGCGTTAAAAACCTCTCCAAGGATTCCGTTATTCGCATGGGAAACCTCACCGTCTCTCCATGCAAGCATTGCTGCAATATAAGGTTTACCAGGTGCTGCCATGCCACATACACCGGCTCTCATCTGCGCTCCGATCCATTCATTGAACGGATTACAGTGTGTACCGCTCTCTGGTGGAAAAATTCCATTCTTAATATTACGGATCGCCAGTTCCTCGGCAGACCATCCGCAGGGAATCAGTCCAACCCAGGCAAGTGCAATATCCTCTGAAGTAACCTCATATCCTTTCTTCGAAAATGCATCCAAAAATGCAAGTTCAAAGGTTATATCATCATTATATGTATTGGGTTCTCTTAAAAATCCCTTTACATCTCCAAAAGCCTTAATTAAATTTTCACTGGTGTAGCCCTCGACCATGGTTCCCATAGCTCCGCCAACCAGCTGTGCAAGCCATCCTGCACGAATCTTGTCTGAAAATTCTTTTGACGTATAATCCACAGAAACTGTTGCAGAAAAAATGACCCGCTCCTCATACTCCTCAAAAGAGCGATAATACCTATAGTTCCAGTAAGGCGATGTCTCATCTTTCTTCGCATCTGCCAATTCTCTCCGAAGCAATGCCGAAACCTGATGAAGCTTCACAAAATCTCCTGCTTCACAGGCTGCAAGCCCCTCATGCAAAAGCTGATAACCATACTCACTGACCAGATATCCTCTGTTCTCTAATGCCTGAACTGCTGCCACCATAATCTTTTCCGGTGCTCCTGATCCAGGTACATTGCTGCCCCAGTCAAGAGATAAGTTATCGTCATAGAAACCTGAAACATCTACGTTATCCGTCCATGTCTGTTCTTCTTCACTCCGGATCACAGGCTGTGCATTATGAAAAATCTCCTGCGCCATTTCCCACGCTTTCATGTGGTTAATTTCTCCTTTTTTGGTATTATTGACCATAATATCAAGATTTTCTCCCCTATTTTAGTTTAACATATCCATTGTAACTTACTTTCGTAAGAATTTCCACCTTTTTTTCTGACAAAATACATATATTTTTGCGATTCAGAAACTACTTTCTATTATTGCAGGCAATTTTACTCTTATATAGAATTATCCTGCTGATTTGTGAAAATAATTGATATGTCAAAATTTCCCCTAAAGGACTGGCAACCATTATTTTTTTCCTGTATAATAGCGTGATACGATGTTACTGTACAAAATATTTCTATGCTTTCAGGAAATATATTCTGAAACAGCATTCATTTCATAACATCACTATTTAGGAGGAGAAAATTTTTATGTACGCACTTTTTACTCTGCTCGCAGGCGCCTGTCAGTCTGCCATGGGCAGTCTGAACCGTATGCTCACAGATTATGTGGGAATGTTTGGCATGAGTCTTGTAGTCCATGCTGTCGGCGGTATCCTTCTGCTTCTTTACATGAAGCTGTACTGCCACGAGAAATTAAAAATTTCCGGAATGCCATGGTATCTGTATTCTGCAGGATTCTTCGGCATCTTTCTGGTTGTCACTTCCAGTTACTGTATCGGAGCTCTTGGAGTTTCTGTAATGACCTGTCTTTCAGTTACAGGACAGCTTGTGATCTCTGCAGTGATCGACCACTTCGGCTGGTTTGGAGTCCCTAAGATTCCATTCAACCTGAAGCGGCTTCCCTGCTTCGCACTGATCCTGATCGGTCTGATCATTATCAATCTTTCATGAAAGGAGCTTCGATATGGCATTTGTACTTACTCTGGCATTCGTAAATGGATGCGCAACTGTAATTTCAAAGATGATCAATTATCGCTGTACCAAATATCTCGGAACAAATAATGGTTCCCTGGTAAACTACATTGTTGCTACAGTATTATCATTTATTCTCTTACTGGTGTCTTCCAGATTTTCTGTAAATCTGTACTCTTTCAGTCAGGCACCATGGTGGGCTTACCTTGGAGGTGCATTCGGAATCGTGGCATTTATCATTTCCATGATCACCCTCTCACACCTCAAAGTTATGGAATCTACCATTCTCCTGCTGGTTGGTCAGTTAACCGCAGGTATCCTTTTCGATGCTCTGATGTTCCAGAACATCAGCCTTAAGAAAATTTTCGGCATCATTCTTGTTGCAGCAGGAATTATCTGGGACAATCGGATTTCGCACGGTCCTGAGCAATAAGCAGTCTCAATGCTCCCACACCCACGCGCACAGCCATGTCTGTGTCGTGGCACTGAGGGTTATCCAATCCTCTTTTTGCTCTTTCCTGATTTCCAACTGCCAGGAAAGCTGCCCCACAACGTACTCTCAGATAACTGCCGACTGTGAAAAGAGCAGCCGACTCCATTTCAGATGCAAGGCATCCAAGTCTCATCCATGCTTCCCATTTATTCTCAAGTTCATAGCTTACAGGTTTTGTCTGCGGAGAATGCTGTCCGTAGAAGGAATCTTTACTTTGCACTACACCTGTATGATAATTACATCCCATTTCTTTCGCAGAAGCAACCAGGGCATTCACTACATCCAGATTTGCCACTGCCGGGAATTCGATCGGTGCATATTCCTTGCTTGTTCCCTCCATACGGATAGATCCTGTTGCAACAATAATGTCACCGCCTTTTACATCCAGATCCATACCACCGCAGGTTCCTACTCTGATAAAGGTGTCTGCCCCGCACTGCACCAGTTCTTCCAATGCAATAGATGTCGACGGACCGCCAATTCCTGTAGAAGTTACGCTGACTTTCTCTCCGTCCAGATAACCTGTATAAGTTACAAATTCCCTCTTATCTGCAATCTGTACAGGATCATCAAAGTATTTTGCAATCGCTGCGCATCTCTTCGGATCTCCCGGCATAAGCACATATTTTCCTACCTCTCCTGGTGCCACATCAATATGAAATGCTCTTCCATTGTCTGAATAAACCATAATTTTCCCTCTCTTTCCTTCTATGTTTTTCTAATTATTTGTTTCATCTTTGCCATATCTGTCTTTCATATACCAGTACATCATTTTCGAAATACCTATAGCACTCGCTTGTTTGCGAATCCGATTGAACAGATAAAATAACCTCAGCGTAGCCCGAATTATTCAACACCTAAGCGGCTGCATACTCTCTTCGTTTCGTCAATCGCTTCATTCAGAATTTCTTCTCCGTTCAATTCCTGAATATCAATTCCGTCTGCGTATACACAGGCATATTCATCAATTCCGAAGAACTTGCACAGTGCCTCCATATAGGTGCTTCCCTGCTCCATATCACTGTCTGCCCAGATTCCGCCACGTGTTGTAAGGAAAAGCATCCATTTCGCCTTGCAGAGGCCATATAAGCCCTGTTCATTACATCCAAACGTAATTCCCTCTGCTGAAACGTTTTCAATGTAAACCTTCAGAACTGCCGGAACACTCAGATCCCAGAATGGGGCAGCTATGATCATTCCATCTGCCTCACGGAACTGATTCCCGTACTTAAATACCGGTGCATCATACTCTTTCTTTGCCAGAAGCTCATCACGTTCTCTCAATGTCTCTGTCTTCCAGTACATTAAATCCAGATCCGTAAGGTTCAAAATCTCCAGATTCCAGTCCGGATGTTCTTTTCTTACAGTGTCCAGCGCTGCATCCAGAAGTTTCTTTGTCCTGGATTCTTCTCTGCGGACACACGCATCGATCACAAGAATTGTTTTTTTCAAAACATTTCCTCCTGTTTTTTCATATTTGTTTTTTATAGTTCCTATTTTACATACAATTATATAGGTTTTCAGAATTTATTACAACTCCCAAATAAGCAAAAAGATGCAGTGACAAAATGAATTTGTCACTGCATCCCGGTATCTGCAAATACTTTTACAAATATATATTCACATAATCATCATCCTAATGGTTAAACCTTATTTGTCATCTCCTGTAAGGCGCAAAACATCCCGAATTTCTTCTTCATCCATATCCAGAATGATCGCCAGTTCCTCTATACTGAATTTAGAATTCTCATCGTCTTCATCCTCTGTAAGTTCGCGGACTGCAGATTCCAGTTTCTCTACTTTTGCTACCAGATAGTCATCCTCGAATTTTCTCTGGGTCTGTTCTTCGATAGCATTCCGGATTCCTGCACGTATACGACCAAGAAGCCATGCTTCGTCTTTCTGCGCAGGCTCTTCCTCCCCCAGCGCCATCAGAAGGCTGATATTTGCCTCCTGAATCAGATCAGCAATAAAAATCTCCTCACAGTTCATTTCAACCGCCATTTCAGCTGCTGCGCGCAAATATTTCTGTGACAGTTCAGCCTGTGCCATAGCATCCCCCTGAGAAAGGAGTGTAAAAAGTTCTTCTGTGCTTCTCTCGCCCTGTTCCTGCTCATCAAGACCTTCCAGATACTCTTTCAGATAGGCCTCTTCTTCCGGAGTAAGAGCCACTTTCTTTTCCTCCTGTTCGGAAGTGTCCTCTTTTTCTTCCTGAGGCGCTGCTGCAATAGCTTCTGCACCTTCAATGGAAATTCCTTTTAATTTCAGATACTGCAGGATCTTGATCAGCTGGGATTTGTCCAGGTCCAGTTCTCCGAAGCACTCTTTTATCTGTTCCGGCTTCAGTACCTTACCGTTCTTTTCTCCAAGTTCACAGACTTCTGTAAGTTTCTGCTGAAATTTCTGTATATCCATGTTTCGTTCTCCTTATTCTCATATTTAAACATTAATCAGACTCTTCTCACACTCTGCCCGATTCGCCAATTCGTAAATTAACTATACAACAAAATATTTTCCCTGTAAAATAGAAAAAGTACCGCCTTAACCGGTACTTCTTCTGTGAATGCGGATAACAGGACTTGAACCTGCACGGGAAGCCCACTGGTACCTAAAACCA
>CAJLTE010000024.1 GCA_905209435.1 uncultured Blautia sp.
GCATCCGCAGGTTACGCAACAGCCAAGAAGATCATCAAACTCATCAACTCCGTAGGTGATGTAGTAAACAACGATGCTTCCATTAACGGAAAGATTAAAGTTGTATTCATCGAGAACTACAGAGTATCTAATGCTGAGTGGATCTTTGCAGCAGCAGATGTTTCCGAACAGATTTCTACAGCAAGTAAAGAAGCATCCGGAACAGGTAACATGAAGTTCATGCTCAACGGTGCTCCGACACTTGGAACTATGGACGGTGCTAACGTAGAGATCGTAGAAGAAGTTGGTGCAGAGAATGCATTTATCTTTGGTTTAAGCTCTGATGAAGTAATCAACTATGAAAACAACGGTGGTTATGATCCGAACGTGATCTATAATACAGATGAAGAAATCCGTCAGGTACTGATGCAGCTTATTAACGGAACATTCTCCAATGATACAGAACTCTTCCGTGACCTGTATGATTCACTTCTTAATACAAAGAATACAGACGGAGCAGACCGTTATTTCATCCTGGCAGACTTCCGTTCCTATGCAGATGCACAGAAACGTGTAGAAGCAGCATACAGGGATGAAAAGGGATGGGCTAAGAAAGCACTTCTCAACACAGCATGCAGCGGTAAGTTCACATCTGACAGAACTATCCAGGAATATGTAGATGACATCTGGCATCTGGATAAGGTTATTGTCAGAAAGAAATAATCGTCAGTAAATTATAAGAAATTTTGTCAAAGATAAAAGAGGATTCATATAAGTTCATTAATATGTTGAACTTGATGAATCCTCTTTTTACATTGCTAAATAGAAATTATTCAGCATTCCGTTATTCAGTGTGAAGATATAGAACAGTTACGATAAATATTATTATTTTACCTCAACTAATTCAATTCTAAAATTCAGTTCTTTACCTGCCATCTCATGATTAGCATCAAATGTAATATTCTTCTCATCTTTAGCGGTTACCTTAACCGGGAATGGCTGACCATACTGGTTGGAAAGATATACCTGCTGACCAACTGACAGGTCTTCAGAGCCTGGAAGCTGTGCGATTTCTAAAGTAAAGATTGCATTTGGATCTGCCATTCCGTATGCTTCTTCCGGCATAAGGTGAACATCAATGATCTGTCCGACTTCCATATCTGCCACAGCTGCATCAAATCCTTTGATCATCTGACCTGCACCGCAGATAAATTCAAGTGGTTCTCCGCGGTCATATGAGGAATCAAACTGTGTTCCGTCATTAAATGTTCCTCTGTAATGAGTGCGGCATGTTTTGCCCACGTTGCGTCCTGCGATCTGAGGCTGTGATCCACAGCTTCCGCCACATCCACTGCCGCAGCTGTCTCCACAGGAATGTCCGCTTTCGTGATCTCCACAAGAGTGACCTTCCTCATGATGGTGATGATCACAATTGACACCGGAAGACTCCAATTCACCTTTTAGATAAGCTTCTACAACCTGATCGGTATTTCCCTGGGCTCCGGCACATAATTCAATACCTGCCTCTGTAAGAGCTGCCTGAGCGCCGCCTCCGATGCCGCCGCAGATCAGAACATTTATGCCCTGTTCAGCAAGTAATCCTGCTAAAGCACCATGGCCTGTACCGTTGGAACCGATAATCTCGCTGGAAACTACTGTGTTATCTTCCACATTGTAAATCTTAAAAGATTCTGTTTTTCCAAAATGCTGAAAAACTTCTCCGTTGTCATAAGTTACTGCAATTTTCATGTGTAAAATCCTCCAAATTATTTTTTACCCGTTCTGTCCAGTATAAACTGTTCGATATATAAAAGCAAGGATAATATTTACTGTGGGATGTGGTAGTTATAAAAGGTGTTACTGTTCACACTGTGCCCAGTAACATAAAGGTTACCGTCTGAGTATCATTCCGCTTGCAGGATTTAAGTATTGGTCATGTGAAACCGCGATTCTGCCATTTACAAGAACATAATCAAAGCCTGTACAGAACTGGTCCGGATTTTGGAAATCGGCATGTACCTGGAGGTTTTTCAGATGAAATACATTAATATCTGCAGGCATTCCTTTAGCCAGAACACCTCTGTTTATACTGAGTACCTGTGCCGGTTTTGCGGTCATTTTGTAAATAGCATCTTCAATTGTGAAGATTTTTTTATCCCGTACATAATCTGTGAGGAGTTTTGGGAATGCACCATAAACTCTCGGGTGGTATTTGCCGCCTGCCGGATAAATAGCATCCGAGATCAGATTTGCACGGTCGTCTTTCAGGAAGTACAGCATATCGTCTTCGGAAGCAATCGTGTCCAGCATAGTAACATCACAGTGCTCTGCAAGAAGAATATCATAAAGCGTTTCATACGGATCGTTGTTGAAGATTCTGCTTATTTCAGCAATAGATTTTCCTGCATATGGTGCATACTTCTGAGTATGCAGTGTGCTTGCGTAAATTCGCTCAAAGCCAGCCAGTTCTACAATATTTTCAAAGATGTCTGAAGGTTGCTTTAACACCTCTGTGATAGCCTTACGACATTCAGAATCAGCCAGTCTCTGACAGATAGCAGATGTACCGCCTTCCTGGAATTCTGGCGGAAGCAGATGAACCAGCTGAGTGGAACCTGTAAGATATGGATACAGATCAAAGTCTGTTTTTATACCTCGCAGGGCTGCTTCGTCGAATAACCGGATGATTTTTCGCGGGGTATCTCCCCAGTTTTTCTGACCGATACATTTCATATGGCTTACATGCAGTGGAATATGCAGTTCCTCTGCAACAGAAATTACTTCCTGCAGTGCAGGAAGAATACCATCGCCTTCGTTGCGGATATGTGTGGTAATGGGAATGTCTGTATTTTTTAAAGGCTGCAGTGCCTGAACCAGTCCGTTCCGGTCATATTCAAATTCCGGAGCATAGGCGATACCAAGGCTTACGCCCAGTGAACCTGCGGATAAAGATTCTTCCAGTGTTTTCCATACCTGATGTGTTTCCGTATCAGAAAGTTTTCCGGAAGCATATCCTTTAACTGCAGCCCGGATGGTGCCATTGCCTGCAAGCATTCCTGTGTTTACACTTCGATCGGTTTTCGATAAGGCATCCATATAGTTTGTCATGGATTCCATAAACGAAAGAGGATCCTGATCCAGTTTGCCGGTTACACTGCCGAGAAAACTGTAAATCTGATCGGAGTATTTTTGTCCTGCAGGTGCGACAGAGAGACCACAGTTTCCGTTTACCACAGAGGTCAATCCCTGACGGTTCAGAAGTTCATCGTCTCCATGCTGCAGTGCCTGCCAGTCGCCGTGTCTGTGAATGTCAATAAATCCTGGTGTTACATAGCCGTCATTTGCATCCAGAATATTTTCTTTTGGAAAATCAGCAGGAATTTCTAGGTGTTCTGCGATTTCCTGTATAATTCCATCTCTGATCAGGATATCACCGTGGAATGGTGGATGTTTTAGTCCATCTACGATCTGCCCATTTTTAATTATGTAATACATATGAATTACTTCACCCCCAAAAAAAATTGTGTTTCAGATTGTTTGGCTTGTATTTTGATTATAGCATGAAATTTTATTAGGATGTGGGCAAAATCTGACGCAGAATGGTTATATTTGAGATGTGTACAGAGGCTTGATCGTGTAGATGATGAGAAAAAGGTGTGTGCGCAATCTGGCAGACAGAGTGGAAGTTCTGACAGAAGAAATCAGGGAATATGCTGTAGAGACGTGAAATATTTATGAAAACCGGGGGCAGTGGAAATGACATATTTATGGAGTGGAATGATCATAATCGGAATCATATATGGAGCTTTGACCGGGAATCTTAAGGCGGTGACGGAAGCAGCAGTGTCTTCGGGAAAAGATGCAGTCACATTGTGTATTTCCATGGCTGGAATGGTGGCTATGTGGTCAGGACTGATGAAAATTGCAGAGATGGCAGGAATAGTAGAGAAGCTCTCGGGGAAATTGCGTCCTGTTATGAGATTTCTTTTCCCCGATCTGGATCCTGATTCTGAGCCCTGCAAATATATTTCGCTGAATTTTCTTTCGAACATTCTGGGACTTGGCTGGGCGGCTACTCCTGCCGGACTGAAAGCTATGGAGAGTCTTGCTGAACTGGAAGACAGGAGGATAGAAATAAGCAAGAAAAAATGGAAGGGGAATAAGTCTGAACAAAGAACTGGAATTGCAAGCAAAGAAATGTGTACATTTCTGATTATTAATATTTCTTCTTTGCAATTAATTCCTGTGAATATGATTGCATACCGTGCACAGTATGGAAGTGCCGATCCGGCAGCAGTGGTGGGGCCGGGGATGGTGGCTACTGCGGTCAGTACTGTTACAGCAGTGATCTTTTGCAGAATTATGAACCGCAGGGGGGAAAGATAGATGAGAATTCTTGCATTTTTGTCTGATATGATTATTCCGGTATTTCTGTTTTATATTATTAGCTGGGGGCTGCTGGCAGGGAGAGATGTATATAATGATTTTCTGGATGGTTCAAAAGATGGGTTAAAAACTGTGGCCGGGATCTGTCCGGCACTGGTAGGCCTGATGACAGGCGTGGGAATTTTGAGAGGTTCAGGATTTTTGAACTTTGCAGGAAATTTGCTTGGAAAATTAACTTCCGGGATTGGAATTCCGTCGGAGATTTTGCCGCTGACAATTGTACGGATGTTTTCTTCCAGTGCCGCGACAGGTTTACTGCTGGATATTTTTAAACAATATGGTACAGATTCAAGAGCCGGGTTCATGGGTGCGGTAATATTAAGTTCAACAGAGAGTCTGTTCTATTGCATGAGTGTGTATTTTGCAGCGGCAAAAGTTGAAAAGACAAGATATACTCTGCCAGGAGCGCTTCTTGCTACGCTGGCGGGAACGATCACTGCAATCTTGCTGACAGGGATATGTGTTTGAAGTAAAAAATAAAATTAACCCAATCAAGTAAGTCCCCAGCCGCTGCTTATTGCTTTTTGCAATTGATGCAGCAGATGGGGACTCATCTGTATCAGAAGAAGTTCAAAATCTTCTGATATATTTTACTATTTTACTGTTTTTCTGTGAGAGATTTATTTTTAACCAACATTTCATGAATAACATTCTGGGTATATTCACCAATATGTTTCTTATCTTCCTTGCTAAGTTCGTCAGGATAAATTGGTTTCCCGTATTCTACCACAACTTTGGCTGGTGCCATTTTAGGAAAATGGGCCTCAAAAATGTCAGCGGAGTTACTGATAGCGATCGGAATGATCGGGCATTTTGCCTTGGTTGCAATTTTGAAACTTCCTTCATGGAATGGGAGCAGGTCCAGTTCATCTTCATTTCTGTTTCTGGTACCCTCCGGGAAGATACAGATGGAAATGCCGGATTTTACTTTATCTATTGCTGTGAGAATAGTCTTAAGTCCCTGCTTGATATCTTTCCTGTCAAGAAAGAGACAGTGGAGATAACGCATCCATGTGGAAAGAAGTGGGATTTTTTCCATTTCTTTTTTGGCAACATAGCCTGTGCGAATCGGACATCTGGAGTATGTCAGGAGTATGTCAAAGTAGCTTCTGTGGTTGCCGATATAGAGCACCGGAGTATCTTTAGGTACATTTTCTTCTCCGATTACTGTGACTTTAGCTCCAGTGATACGGAGGATGAAGCGAAATACTGCCTGGATGATGCGGAGGGAACTGATATCTTTTGTCATGGGAGAAAATTTACCAATGATCCATTCAACCAGCAGAATGGGTATGGAGAGAATCAGATATCCGATCACCACGATACAGACAAGAATAAATCGTATCATTTATTATTTCCTTTCCGGGCAAATGAGAAATGCCCATGTGATGTTAATGTTCTTTTTATTATACGGAATTATGAGATATCCTGCAAGAAAGAATCTAATGATGCCGGGATAAAAAGAAAAAAGAAGTGAAAAATAAGACAGATATCAATTGCCTGACAGCAGGAAAGCGATGTAATAACTAAGCTTGTCCAGGCATAAAATTGCTAGTAAGGAATGGGCAGGGGTGCATTATGGGAAAAAAGTCAGCAGGCTTGATCTGGATCCTGATGCTGGCAGTTTTGTTGACGGGCTGTCGGTTTATCAAGATTGAGGAGGGGGAGCGTACACCTCTGGAATATACGATCGTAAAGCAGGAGGAGATCCCCGCAGAGGCCTCAAAACTGATGGAACAGAAAAAAGAAAAAGTATTCCAGATGACATATCAGGCTGAAGGGGTACGATATCTGATGAAAGGTTACGGTGAGCAGCTTACAGGGGGATACAGTATTCAGGTGGAAGAGCTATCGGAATCAGAGAATGCTGTGTTCTGCAAAACAAGACTGATCGGGCCTGAAGAAAAAGATGCAGGGGGTGAGCCGTCATATCCGTGTATCGTTCTGAAAATAGCAGAAACAAAGAAACCCGTGCAGTTTAGCGGATAAGAAGCAGTTAAGGAAAAATAATATGTAAAAAATTGGAAGGAAAGGAATAAAAAATTGGAATTAAGAAAAGAAAATATTCAGATGTTGCGAGTAAAGAATAAAGCAGCCAGCCAGGTAACCTTTGACGAGGATTATAATGTGCCGGATGTGAAACCGGATATTGGCCGCCTGGTGCAGAGTAAGGCAGATGTTTCTATGGATGAGGTGCGGCTCAGTGAGGGAAGAGCTTTTCTGAAAGGAACACTCAATGTAGATCTGCTTTATGTAGGGGAAAAAGAAGGCAGGATTTACAGCCTTTCTGCGAAATTGCCGTTGGATGAAATTATTAATCTGGAAGGGATAGAAGGGGGAGATAAGCTGTGCCTGAACTGGGAGATTGAAGATCTCAGTGTTCATGTGATCCATTCAAGGAAATTGAACATTAAGGCAATCGTGACTTTTTATGCAGTAGTAGATGAAATGAGGACGATAGAGCTTCCTGTTGAACTGAATGACTCGGACATATCGGTAAAAAAGAAGACAATCCGGCTGATGAGTCTGCGTGTACATAAAAAAGATACTTTACGGATCAAAGATGATATTACACTTGCATCAAACAGACCAAATGTGGAGACCCTTTTATGGTATACTATTGAACCGCGGAATCTGGATCTGCGTCCTGAGGAAAATAAACTCAGGGTAAAAGGTGAACTGGCAGTTTTTTTGCTGTATGCAGGGACTGAGGAGGCGAACCCGCCTCAGTGGCTGGAATATACGATGCCTTTTAACAGTGAAGTGGAGTGCAGCGGATGTTCAGAAGAACTGATCCCGCATATTGAAGTTTCACTGATTCATCAGGGAGTGGAAGTAAAACCGGATCCGGACGGAGAAGAGAGGATCCTGCAGGTTGATGCTGTGTTGGAATTAAATATGAAGATGTACAGAGAGGAAGAACATGAACTGATTCTTGATGCGTATAGTCCGCTGAAAGAATGTGTGCTGCATGGCAGGAAGGAACTGTTGGAGAGTCTTCTGGTGCGGAATTTTTCGAAGTGCAGGCTGACCGACAGAATCGAGATAAAGGAGAGTCAGGGAAAAGTCCTGCAGCTTTGTCACAGCAGTGGTAAGGTGAAGGTGGATAAGACTAAAATTACGGATAAGGGAATTGTGGCAGAGGGCATCGTAATGCTTAAGATTCTGTATATTATTGGAAATGATGAAATGCCGTTTTATTCCATGGATGCCATGCTGCCGTTTACCCATCTGATCGAGGCAAAAGATATTGGTCAGGATTGTACGTATTTCCTGCAGGCTGATCTGGAACAACTTTCCACGGCCATGGCTGACGGGGATGAACTGGAAGTTAAGGCAGCAGTAGGATTGAACGTTCTGGTATTCAGACAGTGGGAGGAGCAGATTATTGAATCTGTAGAAGAGCAGCCACTGGATCGTAAAAAAATTGAAAGTATGCCAGGTATTACGGTGTATATTGTAAAAGTCGGGGATTCATTGTGGGACATTGCAAGAAAGTTCTATACAACTGTGGATGAAATCTGCAGTGTAAACAGCCTGACTGAGAAAGAGGTAAAGCCAGGCCAGCCACTGATTCTGGTAAAACAGGTGCCGAATTGAAAAAAATTTCCATAAAAAATAGAAGATCATATATTGAAAACAGCAGTAAAATGTTTTAAAATATGTACAAAGATTTTTATTGTATACAAAGTACAAAGGATAAGCGGAGGGTTTTATGCGTTTACGTGCATTGGCTAAGATAAATCTGGGTCTGGATATTCTCAGAAAGAGAGAGGATGGCTATCATGAGGTCAGGATGATCATGCAGACAATTCAGATGTATGATGTTCTGGAGATGAGAAAGGTGAAAAAGCCGGGAATTTCTCTGTCTGTGAATTATCCTTATATTCCAAGCGACGAACGAAATCTTGTATATAAAGCAGCGAAGCTTCTGATGGATGAATTCCAGGTTAAAGAAGGTGTGGAGATCCGGCTTGAGAAATTTATTCCTGTGGCAGCGGGTATGGCTGGTGGAAGTTCGGACGCAGCGGCAGCTCTGGTTGGAGTCAATCGTTTGTTTAAGCTGGGACTCAGTGAGAAAGATTTGATGGAACGTGCTGTAAATATTGGTGCAGATGTGCCTTATTGTGTTATGAGAGGAACAGCCCTGGCAGAGGGAATTGGTGAGAAGCTTACCAGGATCGCGCAGGTTCCGGACTGTTTTGTTCTGATTGGCAAACCAGGAATTAATGTATCTACGAAGGCTGCTTATGAGAGTCTGCAGCTGGATCAGATCCAGACGCATCCGGATATTGACGGAATGATCAGAGATATTGAAAGTGGTGACCTGCGTGCAATGACAGAGAAGATGGAGAACGTCTTTGAACCGGGAATCATCGGCAGGTATCCTGTTATTGGTGAAATCAAAGCTCTGATGGAGGAGCATGGGGCGCTTAAGGCAATGATGAGTGGCAGCGGTCCGACTGTATTTGGAATCTTTGATGACCGGAAGAAGATGGAAGAAGCGGCAGCTGTACTGAGAGAGAGCAGACTGGCAAAAACAGTTTTTGCAACAGAAGTTACGAAAGCAGGGGGACATACAAATGACAAGTGAATTTTCAGTAAATATGAATGAATATCTTCCTTTAAGAGATGTAGTGTTCAATACACTGCGTCAGGCAATTCTGAAGGGAGAACTGAAGCCGGGTGAAAGACTGATGGAGATTGCTCTGGCTGAGAGACTTGGTGTGAGCAGAACTCCGATCAGAGAGGCAATGCGCAAACTGGAGCAGGAGGGGCTGGTTGTGATGATCCCCCGTCGAGGAGCTCAGGTTGCGAATATTACAGAGAAAGATCTGAATGATGTGCTGGAGGTTCGCATTGCACTTGAGAATGTTGCCATTGAGAAAGCCTGTGCACGTATGTCAGAAGAAGAGATGAGCAGACTTTGGCTTGCGGCGAAGGAGTTCGAGCATACGATTGCAGAGGGAAATCTGGTTAAGCTGGCTGAGGCGGATGTTGCCTTCCATGAGATTATTTATCAGGCTTCCGATAATAAGAGATTGATTCAGGTACTTAACAATATGCGAGAGCAGATTTATCGCTACCGTGTGGAATATCTTAAAGAAGGCGAGACAAGAGATCTTCTTGTAAAAGAACATGAAGAACTGACCAAGGCAATTAAAGAACGTGACGTAGAGCGTGCCAAACAGCTTTCCTTCCAGCACATCGAAAATCAGAGAATGGCGATCATGCGTTCTATCGAGGCAGAGAATGCAGAGCGCGAGCGTGCTGAGAAGGAGAAGACCAGAGGACGTAAATAAATATTGAATAATATTTAAATATTGGGAAATTCTAAGAGAGGCGGAGAGCCTCTCTTTTATTATGTCAGCAGGAAACTGCTTTGTAATGTTCCTGTGACATAATAAAGCCCTCCGGGCAGAATCGCATTGCTAAATTACTTATAGAATTTAACGGAAATGGGGTGAGAACTGTGAAAGAATCGCAAAAGCAGCCGGACCAGAAAAAAGTGTCTGCGAATTTGCGCGAGAATGAGAAATATTTAAGAGACAGACTGATAAACTGCAGTGATATTCTGATACGGCCTATGCGGCTGGGGGAAAAGCACAAAGTAGACTGTCTTATAGTTTATATAGAGGTTGCAGTTTCCAATATGATGCTGGATGATTCTGCCCTTGGTAAAATGATCAATCATTTCTGGGAAGTTTCTCCGGATCAGATACAGGAATTTGTACAGAATAACAGCCTTGGAATTGCAGATGTAAAGAAGCTTGCAGATCTTGATGAGGCGGTAGAAGCAATGCTGACCGGAGATGCAGTCTTTTTTATAGACGGTTATGACAAAGCAATGAAGATCTCCAGCAAAGGATATCCGTCAATGGGGGTGACGGAGGCTGAATCTGAAAAAGTTCTCAGGGGATCCAAAGAAGGTTTTTCGGACAGTGTAAAGAGCAACAGTGCACTGGTGAGAAAACGGCTCCGGGATACCAGACTTAAGGTGGAAGAGTACAAGATAGGTGTGCGTTCCCATACACTGACACAGGTTCTCTATATGGATGATCTGGTACATGAGGAACTTCTGGAGGAAGTAAAAGAACGGCTTGAAGAATTTCAGATTGATGGGATTCTTGACAGCGGAATGCTGGAGCAGCTGACGGAGGATGCCTGGTATTCACCGTTTCCTCAGTATCAGACAACGGAGCGTCCTGACCGGGCTGTACAGGAGATATTAAACGGGAAAATTGTCATCTTATGTGACAATTCACCTGAAGCACTGATCCTGCCGGGGAATTTTAACAGTTTTATGGAAAGCAGCGAGGACTGGTACCACAGATTCGAGATGGCGTCTTTTCTCAGAGTACTGAGGTATCTGGCATTGATCACAGCTGTTGTGCTGCCGGGACTTTATCTGGCTGTAATACGCTTTCATACACAGATTCTGCCGTCTGCGCTGATAATGTCTTTTGCGGAGGCGAGAGAAGGGGTACCATTTTCAAGTGTAGTAGAGCTTGTTTTTCTGGAATTGTCATTTGAGCTGATCAGGGAGGCAGGGGTGAGGGTTCCGGGATCATTAGGAAATGCTATCGGGATCGTAGGTGGTCTTGTGATCGGACAGGCAGCAGTGGAGGCAAATCTGGTAAGTCCTATTGTTGTGATGATCGTGGCACTGACTGCATTGGGGTCTATGACGATTCCAAGCGAAGAATTTGCAGCAGCTTTTCGTCTGCTGAAATATGGTTTCCTGATTCTGGGAGGTTATCTTGGGATTTATGGAATTGTATTGGGAGTATATCTGACAGTGGGGCATCTGGCCGGACTTGTAAGTTTTGGAGTACCGTATCTCGTGCCTTTTATAAAAAAGGAACAGGGAGAAGGCGGACAAGAAGGAATATGGCGAGTACCTCTGCGCAGGAGAAAGCTGAGGCCGCTTTATGCAAGAGAAGAACAGAAAATCCGATTGAAGAGAAAGGAGCCCGGTTCATGAGGTTTGCAGAAAACAACAGAATTTCCCACAGACAGCTATACAGACAGATGATACTGGCATTTCTGGCACCATTTATGTTATGTCTTTTTGGAATGGGAGGAATCAATGGAACCAGTGCTGTGACGGGGACTGTTCTGGCGTTGATTTTGCTTGGCTTTTATGTGATCCTGCTGGTGCGGATGACACCTGCTTTTGATAATCTGGTAAAGTCAGCCGGTGGTTTTGCCGGGCGGCTCATAGGTATATTTTTTCTGCTATATATCCTGTTGACTGCAGGGTATCTGCTGGCAGTTCTCAGAGTGATCGTGCCAGTGAGTCTGATCACAGGGGTATCCGGCAGATGGATTGCATTTTGGGCTATAGTGGTGTGTTCTGTCGGAACCTGTAAAGGAATGCCTGTGCGGGGGAGAATGGCAGAAGTTTCCGGTGGTCTGCTCCTGGGAGGTGTCCTGATCATGATGGCATTGTGTATACCTCAGGCAAAGATGGAATATCTTATGGATGCAGTCAGAAGAAATGAGTTTACAATGGAAAATATATGGAGGGCTTTTTACGCAGTATTGTGTGCGTTCTCAGCAGCAGGTATGCTGCCGTTCCTGTTTGGAAATGTAGAGAAATATGGAAGTGCAGGCAAAACGGCTGTCGGAGGGATCCTGACACTGGGGGGCATTCTTGTGGGAATGGAAATCCTGCTTCCGGCAGTACTGGGATATGACAGGATAAAAGCCGAAGAATTTCCGGTATTGCCGTTATTGGACGGAGCAGATCTTCCGGGGAATGTGCTGGCGAGGTTTGATGTGATATGGATGGGATTTCTTCTGTACAGTCTGCTCTTTTCTATAGGAAGTCTGGTGCATTACGGACATCTGGTCATCCGGAAGGCGCATCTTGGTACAGGACGGCTGTGGCTGCCTGCGCTGATTTTTCTGATATCTATTCTCGAAGAAGACGGAAAAGGAATCCTGGATTATTTTGGCGGGTGTCTGGGGTATATCTTTGTACCGGGAATTCTGATCTGCCAGCTTTATCTGTTCTTCAGGGGAAAAGGACGCCGCAGGAAAAGAGCGTCTGCAGCAGTAACCGGAATCCTGGCGGTGTGCCTGCTTATGAGTGGTTGTGGTGCTGCTGTGGAACCGGAGAAAAGAATGTATCCGATGGCTGTTGGAGTGGATGCTTCTCCGGAGGGAATTCTTCTGTCATATGGAATGCCCGATCTGTCTGAGAGTACTGGACAGGGAAAGGACGAAGAAGATGGCGGAGCGAGAGTTCTGCAGATCAGCGGACCGGATTTTGAACGGATCGAGCAGGCATACGGGCAGTCGCAGGAGAAACTTCTGGATATGGGACATCTGCAGGTTTTGATCATCGGAAGGACTCTTGTTGAGGATGGACGGTGGAGAATGGTTCTGGATTACCTGAAACAGGAAGCTTTTACAGGGGAGAATCTTTATGTATTTGAGGCGGAGAATGCAGCACAGATCCTGGAATGGCGTGGAGAGGATAATTCTTCGGTGGGAGAGTATATCACAGGACTGGTGGAAAATCGAATGTCCGGAAAAAATACAACGATTGTAACACTCAGAGAGCTTTTTTATGAGAGCTACAGGGAAGACAAACTTGCGCCGCTGCCAACAGTGAGTATTGTGAATGACTGCCTGAAGGTTAATGTATAAACTCCTCAGATAATGGCTATAATCCAGGTAAAACTGATAAATACAGCAGGAGATTGATATAATGACGGATAACAGGAAATATTTTATAGCAAACAGACTGGCAAAAAAACTGGCAGTTACTTTGACTGCGGGAATGCTCGGAGTGTTTCTGGCAGAAACAGTGCCTGCCAGAGTGTACAAAATCGTGGAAAATCGACAGGAGCAGACAGCTGTTACAGCATGGTGGGGAACTTTATATCCGAAATTTTGTTTCTCGCAGCTTCCGACAGAGGATAAAGGAAAGAAAGATGACATAAAGATATCCTTCTGGCTTGCACAGGCTCTCGATTGGTGATAGAATAATGGGACAACCAAAAGAGATGGAGATAAATCAATGAAAATAGATAGAGATGCACCGATTGGAGTCTTTGATTCCGGTGTGGGAGGACTGACTGTTGCACGTGAGATCATGCGCAATCTTCCTTCAGAAAAAATCGTATATTTTGGTGATACGGCGAGAGTGCCTTACGGAAGTAAATCAAAAGAGACTATTATCAGGTACTCACGCCAGATTATCCGTTTTCTGCAGGAGCAGCAGGTGAAGGCAATTGTGATTGCCTGCAATACTGCAAGTGCATTTGCCCTGGACGCAGTGAGAGATGAATTTGATATTCCGATCATTGGTGTAATAGAGTCGGGTGCAAAGGTTGCAGCAGCACAGACAAGGAATAAACGTGTGGGAGTTATCGGCACCGTGGGAACAGTTGGAAGCGGGATCCATGCGGAATATCTCAAGAATCTGGATCCTGAGATTACAGTGTTTGGCAAGGCATGTCCGCTTTTTGTACCACTTGTGGAGGAAGGATGGCTTCATGATCCCGTGACTGATGAGATTGCGGCCAGATATCTGAAAGAATTGCAGGATAAGAAGATTGATACACTGATTCTTGGATGTACCCATTATCCGCTGTTGCGCTCCACTATCAGAAAGATCATGGGTGAGGATGTGTGCCTGGTGAATCCGGCATATGAGACGGCTTTGGAATTGGGCAGACTGCTGGAGGAAAAAGGCCTTTCCAGTACTGGTATGGAGAAGAAGGATTTTCCATACAGATTTTTTGTCAGTGACCTGGCTGATGAGTTTAAGGCATTTGCCAATTCAATTCTTCCGTATGATGTGGAGATGACAAAGAAGATTGATATTGAGAAGTATTGAAAACAGAGAACTACATAGAAACAGATCTGAGAGTATATTTAATAAGAATATCAGGAGTATGAGAGAAATGGATAAAGAAGTACTGATTCATGTAAGCGGACTTCAGACAATGGATGCAGAAGGCGATCAGGAGCCGATCGAGATCGTTGTGCCGGGCGAGTATTATTTTCGGAATGGAAGCCATTATCTGCGCTATGAGGAGATTCTGGAGGATTTTGCAGAACCGACGATCAATTACATAAAGATTTCACCAAAGGGCATGGAAGTGCGCAAAAAAGGTGTTGTTAATGTTCATATGGTTTTTGAACAGGGTAAAAAGAATATGACTTATTATACTACTCCATATGGAACCATTGAAATGGGAATTGCGGCAACGAACCTGAATCTGGAGGAGAATGACAGCGGTCTTAATATGAAAGTAGATTATGCACTGGATATGAATCAGGAGCATGTAGCTGACTGCTATCTTGCGATAAAGGCACAGCCGAAGAACTGTAAAGATTTTACAATCTAATTGTGTGAATATTCCTTTGGTTCAGATTAAGCTGTAGAACAGGAAGGCAGAATTAATGTATGGTGCAGTAAATGAATAAAAAAGACCGCGGGTCTGTGATTTCAAAAATCATAGACTGGCGGTCTTTTGTTACAGTTAACTGCAATTATTTAGCAGCCTTATCTTTCTTAAATCTTGCGAAGAACCCCTTCTTCTTAGGTGCCGGTGCTTCCAGAGAACCACGGATTCCTTTTACTCCTACGATGTAGAGACCGCTTACTTCAGCTTTGATCTCTTTTTTTACCGGGATCAGGTCAAAAACTTTTTCATCTGCGATCATGATCGCGATCTTTGGTCCGACTTTTGCTTTAACGATCGGAAGTTTGGAACGGCGCATAAGCTTAGGTGTCTGATCAATTACCATCTGAGGAAGTCCGGATTCTTTTAATGGCATCCTCTTTTTATCGATAACCAGCATGGAAACGGTTTGCTTTGTTGCTTCAATCTGAGCCTGCTGTTCTTCCTGTTTCTTCTGAGCCTTTTTGCCGAAGAAATATAAACCGATCAGTGCAGCGATCAGGATAACCAGAATGACCAGAAGGACTATTGTTACTGTACTCATTTGCATCCTCCTAATGTATGTGTTTTCACAGGGACTGTTACGCATAGACAGTCCTTTGCATAAAGTTTATTTTATCATTAAATAAGCCAAAAGGCAATTATTAAAAAAGAATTAATGGGTGGAAAGCGGTAGAAATTTATATTATTACAGGTTATAATTGAGATAAAAAACTGTAATGTAAAACATTTTTTACAGGATGGAATGGCCGCGTATGGTTATAATATCTTTATTCAGATGATAAAAGGAGAAAAGTATGAGTGAATTGAAGCCTGAATCTGAGAATACAGAGGAGAGACTTTCAGATACGGAAGAAGCAATTTCGCAGAAAGCTGATGCAGAAACTAATTCAGATGCAGAACCGGCGAAGAACGCAGATATAGATGAAGAATCGCCTGCAGCAAGTGAGGACGAGGATTTCTTTTATGATGACAATGGTGCATATGAAGCCAGAAGGGCAGCCAGAAAGGAACGCCGTAACAAAATGCGCCGCAGAAAGAGAAGGATGCGTATTGCCGGAGGAATTGTTGTGGCAGCTGCAGCTGCTATAGGAATCGGTGTCGGTTTCTACGGAGAAGAACTGCAGAATTTTTTCATGGAACAGCAGACTAAGATCACACAGATGGCAAAGTCTGCAGGAACGAAGAAAGAAGCGGAGCCTGTCCAGACATCGGCAGAAGTTGAGCCAGAAGCAGAGAATACTGTAACACCGGAAGCAGAGAGTATCCCGGATGAATTGAGCAGGGAAGATAAGATACTTTACAGAAATGCAAAGCATTATGCGGCCCAGTATGATTATGACAAAGCTATTGAAATGCTTCAGAGCAGCGATGCTTACCAGACAAGCGAGAGGTTTCAGCATGCAGTCAAAGTATATCAGAAGAAGAAAGATTCCTGTGTTTCCTGGCCGCTGGACCAGGTGACACATGTTTTTTATCATACATTGATAAAAGATACCAGTAAAGCATTTGACGGTGATTATAAATCCGGTGATTACGATCAGGTCATGACAACGATCGATGAATTTAATCAGATCACACAGAGTATGTATGATAAAGGATATGTTATGGTCAGCATTTATGATATGGCGACAGCCGATGAGAATGGAAATATGAATGCAGGTGAGATTCTGCTCCCGCCCGGTAAAGTGCCGTTTGTGCTTTCACAGGATGATGTGTGTTATTATCATTATATGGACGGAGACGGATTTGCAGCGAAACTTGTCGTGGATGATGATGGCAAGATCCGCAATGAATATATAGAGGACGATGGAAGTGTTTCTGTGGGAGATTATGATATGGTTCCTCTGATCGACCGTTTTGTAGAAGAACATCCTGACTTCTCATACAGAGGAGCAAAGGGAATCGTGGCACTTACAGGATATAATGGAATCCTTGGTTATCGTACAGACAGCAGCTACGAGACACGTCCGGATGATCTGGATGCTGATAAGGTGAAATGGCTGGATGAACATCCTGATTTTGACCTGAATACAGAGCGCGAGGGAGCTGCAAAAGTAGCACAGGCCATGAAAGATGAGGGATGGCTGTTTGCAAGTCATACCTGGGGGCACCAGAATGTAAGCCAGATAAGCCTGGAGAAATTGCAGGCTGATACACAGAAATTTAAAGAGAATGTAGACCCGCTGATTGGTGGAACAGATATTATAATCTTTGCATTTGGCGCAGATCTTACCAGTGTGGAGGATTATTCAGGGGAGAAATTCGAATATCTTAAGAGTCAGGGATATAATTATTATTGTAATGTGGATTCCAGTCAGTATTTTGTACAGATTCGCAGTAATTATTTTCGACAGGGAAGGCGAAATCTGGACGGATACCGAATGTATTATAATCCTGAACTTCTGTCAGATCTGTTCGATGCGCAGGAAGTATTTGATCCTTCCAGACCAGTGCCGGTTCCGGCCATGGGGTGAGCGATAGATCGAAAGGGGTAAATTATGAGAAAAAGAACAGCATGGGTAATGACAGTTCTTTTGTGCGCAGCACTGGGGTTAAACGGATGTGGATTACTTCCGTTTGCGGATGATGATCCATTTCACAAGTCCGCATCTGAGAATACAAAGAACGAAGAAGCTCAGCAGGAAGCAACAGGAGAACAGCAGGAAGCTGATACAGCAGAGGCTGATGCGCAGGAAGAAAACGACCAGGATGAGTCATCAAATGCTGAAGAGAATACAGAAGCTGCTGATACACAGCAGGAAGAATCACCGCTGGATCAGGCATCGCTTATGGCTGCGCAGTATAATTATGATGGTGCCATAGAGCTTCTTAAGAGCCAGCCGGACTATGACAGCAATACAGATATGCAGAATGCAGTTTCTGAATATGAGAATACGAAGGCAACCTGCACAGAGTATCCGCTGGAGCAGATCACACATGTGTTTTTTCATACACTTATCAAAGATCCGTCCAAGGCATTTGACGGCGAATCAGATTCTGACGGATATAATCAGTATATGACAACTATTGATGAGTTTAACAAAATCATACAGAGCATGTATGAGAAAGGTTATGTAATGGTAAGTCCTCATGACATGGCGATCGTGAATGAGGATGGTACAATGTCCAGAGGAAGTATCATGCTGCCGCCGGATAAGATACCGTTTGTACTTTCGCAGGATGATGTTAGCTATTATCATTATATGGACGGAGACGGATTTGCAACAAAGCTTGTTGTGGATTCAAATGGTGAAGTTAAGAATGAGTATGTAGAGGATGACGGAAGTGTTTCAACCGGAGATTATGATATGGTTCCTCTGATCGATACTTTTGTAAAAGAACATCCGGATTTCTCCTATCACGGAAGGAAGGGAATCCTGGCAATGACGGGTTATAACGGTGTGCTGGGATATCGTACGGACATTGCGTATAAGACTGGTGAAGATCTTCAGGATGATCAGAAGAAATTCCTGGAGGAACATCCGGATTTTGATTTTGATCAGGAAGTAAAGGAAGCGACTGCTGTGGCTGATGCAATGAAGGCGGAAGGCTGGGAGTTTGCGAGTCATACCTGGGGACATAAGAATGTTGCGGAGAGATCACTTGAGGATCTGCAGACAGATGATGAGAAATGGCAGAGTTATGTAGCTCCGATTCTTGGAAAAACAGATATGATCATTTTTGCGTTTGGAGCAGATATTGGAAGCTGGGAGGGCTACTCTTCGGACAATGCGAAATATGAGTTTTATAAGAGTCAGGGATATCGTTACTTCTGTAATGTAGATTCCAGCCAGTACTTTGTACAGATCACAGACGATTATTTCCGCCAGGGAAGAAGAAATCTGGATGGATACAGAATGTATTATAATCCGGAAATGCTCAGTGACCTTTTTGATGTATCAGAAGTATGGGATTCCTCAAGACCGACCCCGGTACCTGAGATGTAGAAGGGAGTATAATTATGAAGAAAAAAATATATCTTGCCATGTTTGCTGCATGTTTTGCGCTGACTGCATCTGCATGCGGTGATGGTGGTGCAGTTATTACAGATAATACAAAAACAGAGCAGAAAACAGATGATAAGAAGGCGGAAATAGGGACAAACCGTCTCGTATCAGTTGAGAATGTGGACAAATATATTACTATTGGAGAGTATAAGGGGCTGACTCTGGATAATACAGTAGACGCTATTACAGATGACGATGTACAGGCTCAGATTGATGAGAATCTGCAGGAGAAAGCAGAGCCTGTATCTGACGGGGCGAAAGATGGCGATCTGGTAACTGTAAACTATGTGGGAACAAAGGACGGACAGACTTTTGACGGCGGCACAGCCAATAATTATGATTTTGTGGTCGGCGACGGGCAGATGTTTGATGAATTTGAGAATGGTGTGATCGGGATGAAGAAGGGTGACACTAAGGAAATCAAAGTTAAACTTCCGGCAGATTATGAAGACAGCACGCTGGCAGGCCAGACCGCTGTGTATAAAGTAACTGTACAGAATGTCCGCCGTGCAGGAAAACTGACGGATGACTGGGTTGCGAAGAATACGGATTATACTACTGTAAGTGAGTATGAGGACAGTGTGCGCAGTAAACTGGAGGACGAAGCAAAACAGTCAGCGCAGGAGGTTCTTAAAAATACTGCATGGAGTACAGTACTTGAGAATTCGGAGGTAAAAGAGTACCCGCAGGAGGATCTGGATGCTGCAATTTCTGAGTTTAAGAAGAGTATGGAGCTTTATGCAGAACAGGCAGATATGACTCTGGAGGAGTTTATAGAAAGTCAGGGTACTTCTCAGGATGATTTTGATGAGCAGTGTCAGCAGTATGCAGAGGGAAAAGTAAAACAGAATCTGATCGTGCAGGGAATTATGGATGCAGAGGGACTGTCGCTTGATGACAAAGAGAGTCTCAAGCTGCAGAATGATCTGGTAGAGCAGATGGGTGCCAGTGGCATTGCAGAGCTGGTAAGTACTTATGGACAGGATTATGTAAATGAATCTGTCGGACTTCTCAGAGTAGAGGATTTTATCGTAAAAAATGCAAGTGTAAGCGAGAAGATTGCATATGGTGATGCAATTGGTGTGGATGCGGAAGCTGCAGTGAAGAATGCAGAACAGGATACAGAAGATACTGAAAATGCAGATTTGGCTGCCGATGAGGCGGATACTTCAGATTCCAATTCGGATGATTCTGATATTGATGAGAATCTTGAAGATGAATTAGGGACAGAAGAAGTAGAGTAAATAGTAATTGGCATTGTATTTACCGGATAAATGAGTTATGATTGATATAGACAAAAAGAACAGCGTTTTTTTGGTAAAATTTACGTAACAGAAGTGGGGAAAGGAAACAATGGATAAGCGGGTTTTGCGCGAAAGAATGCGCAGAAAAAAACGCCAGATGATGATTCGGCATTATACCAAGATCGGACTTTATGTGGTAGGGTTGATTCTGGCAGTAGTATTTGTAGTGAGAGGAATTATTGTTCCGATCGCACATCGGGTAGGCGGCGGAGAAAGCAGTAATGAATCCATACAGGCTCAGGCAGAGACTGAAGAGGTTCAGACTAATTCTGATGCAGCGGTGAGACAGCCTTTGAAGGGTAAATCAGATACGGATAAGATTGCTACGATGACAGCGGGATGGCACGAGGATACTAATGGAAAGTGGTATCAGAATGCAGACGGTACATATTTTGCAAATGGATTTCAGGATATAGATGGTGTGACTTATTCATTTGATGAAAATGGATATATTCAGACCGGATGGGTAACCAAGGGAGTAAAGGATTACTATTTTAATGATGATGGTTCTTATGATCCGTCACAGGTACGTCCGATGCTGGCGTTAACCTTTGATGATGGTCCCGGACAATATACAGATGAACTTCTGGACTGTCTGGAGGAGAACAATGCACATGCGACATTCTTTATGCTTGGACAGAATGTTGCTCAATATCCTGATGCACCGAAACGTATGCTGGAGCTTGGTTGTGAGATCGGAAGTCACTCCTGGGATCATACACAGTTAACTACGATTGATATTGATGCTGTTGCCAAACAGTTTTCTGATACAGATAATGCACTGATCCAGGCATGCGGACAGGCTGCAACTGTAGCACGTGCACCTTATGGAGATGGAAACTCAGATATTTATAATACAGTAAATAAACCATTCTTTATGTGGTCTCTGGATACGGAAGACTGGAAGTTGCTGGATGCAGATGGAGATTATAATGCAGTAATGAATGGAGACCTTACAGATGGATCTATTATTCTGATGCATGATATACATGAGCCATCTGTACAGGCTGCACTGAGACTGATCCCGGATCTTATCGCAAAGGGATACAAGCTTGTAACAGTAAGCGAAATGGCAGAAGCCAAGAATGTAACATTGCAGAATGCATGCTATGTAGATTTTTGGCCAAGCACACTCAGCAATGGTGGTGTACCTGGATATAACGGAGGAACTGACGCTGATACTGCAGAATCAACAGATTCAACAGATTCAACAGATGGAAGTTCTTCTGATGAGAATCCGGATGTATCTGACGGAAGTACTGATGACAGTTATGATGATGGCAGCTCAGACGATAGCAGCTATGATGACGGAAGTTACGATGACAGTTATGATGATTACAGTGATGACTCTGTAGACTATGGTGACGGGTCTGAATAATTAAGAACTGACAGATAAAAGAGCAGAGAAATGCGCAAAAATGTGTTTCTTTGCTCTTTCTGTTTTTTACAAAAATAACACAAAAAATATGGGAAAATTGTTGAATATATACATATTTTTAATTGACGTACCGAATAGCGGTTGGTATAATAAGGCTTATAGAATGACTAAAAGTCAGTTCGTAATTGCTGTCAGAGATATGATTTTACAGGTGGACTAAGTAATTGTCCGGTAGATAAAAACGGTAACTATTCATATCCGTGAAGAGATAAAATCTGAATGTTAAGGGAGGACTCCGGATGGGTGAGAGTATGAAATTTACGGATTTAGACCAGTATTTATTTGGTCAGGGAACCAATTACGAGATATATAAGAAATTGGGTGCTCATCCTACTACATACCGGCGCAGAAAAGGCGTATATTTTGCGGTATGGGCACCGAATGCGCAATCTGTATCCGTAATCGGTGAGTTTAATGGGTGGGATGAAGAAGCAAACCCTATGACAAAGGTAGGACCGATTGGTGTTTATGAAGTATTTGTTCCGGGAGCGAAGATCGGACAGTTATATAAATTCTTTATTGTAGGTGCACATGGAGAGAGACTTTACAAAGCCGATCCGTATGCAAATGCAGCAGAGAAACGTCCGGGTACAGCGTCCAGGATTACAGATATTACAGATTATAAATGGAAAGATGCTGCATGGCTCAAGAACAGAGAGAAGTTTGATGAGAAAGTACAGCCAATGGCAATTTATGAGGTGCATCCGGGTTCCTGGATGAAGCATCCATGGACAGAGGAGAATGAAGAAGGATTTTATAATTACCGTGAACTGGCGCATTCTTTGACTGATTATATTAAGAAAATGGGATATACTCATGTAGAGCTTATGGGAATTGCAGAGCATCCGTATGACGGATCCTGGGGTTATCAGGTTACAGGATATTATGCACCAACTTCCAGATACGGAACCCCGCAGGATTTCAAATATATGATCGACTATTTCCATCAGAATAAGATTGGGGTCATTCTTGACTGGGTACCTGCACATTTCCCAAAAGATGCACATGGTCTTGCAAATTTCGATGGAACTGCAGTTTATGAACATGCTGATCCGAGACAGGGAGAGCATCCGGATTGGGGAACCAAGATTTATAACTATGGTCGCCCGGAAGTTAAGAATTTCCTGATCGCAAATGCACTATATTGGATTGAGGAGTGCCATGTAGACGGACTTCGTGTGGATGCGGTTGCTTCTATGCTTTATCTTGATTATGGTAAGAATGACGGTGAATGGGTTGCCAATAAATATGGCGGAAACAAGAATCTGGAAGCTATTGAATTCTTCAAACATTTGAATACAGTAGTCCTTGGCAGAAACCACGGAACAGTGATGATCGCTGAGGAATCCACAGCATGGCCGATGGTTACCGGAGATGCTGAGAATGACGGACTTGGTTTCAGCCTGAAATGGAATATGGGATGGATGAATGATTTCCTGGAATATATGAAGCTGGATCCATATTTCCGTAAATTTAATCACAATAAGATGACATTCTCCATGTCTTATGCATACAGCGAGAGATATGTATTGGTTCTTTCTCATGATGAAGTCGTTCATCTGAAATGCTCCATGCTTGAGAAGATGCCTGGAGAACTGCCGGATAAATTTAAGAACTTAAAGGCAGCATATTCCTTTATGACCTGTCATCCTGGCAAGAAGCTTCTGTTTATGGGGCAGGAATTCGGACAGCTTCGTGAGTGGAGTGAGGAGAGAGAGCTTGACTGGTTCCTTTTGCAGGAGCAGCCGCATAAGGATCTGCAGAATTATGTTAAAGATCTTCTTACTATTTATAAAAAATATCCTGCGCTTTATGCAGCAGATAATGATCCTGAAGAATTTGAGTGGATCAATGCCAATGATGGGGACAGAAGTATATTCAGTTTTGTAAGAAAATCTCCGACCAAGAGAAATAACATTCTGTATGTGGTTAACTTTACACCTGTTGATCGTCCGGATTACAGAGTTGGTGTGCCGAAGAAAAAACAGTACAAGCTGATCATGGATGAAAATGGACTGACAGAGCCAAAGATATTTAAGGCTGTGAAACAGGAATGTGACAACAGACCATTTTCTTTTGCGTATCCGTTGCCTGCTTATGGTGTAGCTATTTTCGTATATTAAAGATGATTATAAGCAGGTATGAAATAACTATACCGCTCACTTGTGTGCGAATCCGATTGCACAGATAAAAAAGCCTCAGCGTAGCCAAGATAGAGAGTTTGTTATTTAATTGACAATATTATGAGCAAGGGTAGTTAATATCTGGAAAATTCGTGCAATATCAATAATTGCTTTTTGAAATTAATTGCGTTATAATTAGCGCGAAAACAAGGAATAGAGAGAATAAACGTTTACATGTTGAAAGGAGAACAGACATGAAAGTATCTAATATTAAAGATATCGAGAAGTTTTTTGCTGTAGTTGACAGCTGTGAAGGAAGAGTAGAATTAGTAACAGGTGAGGGCGACAGACTGAACCTTAAATCCAAATTATCCCAGTATGTATCTCTGGCAAACATTTTCTCAGGCGGAGAGATTCCGGAACTTGAGATCGTTGCATATGAGAAAGATGATATTGATAAATTAATGAACTTTATGATTAACGGTTAATTGTTAGGAATACAGGTGGGGACATGATGTGGGTCATGTCCCCTTCTTTGCGTGTGACAGGGTTGAAACTGTGTTGAAGCTTGTGTATAATGAAGGCGTTACGGGCAAATATATAAGTGGATGGGCTTGTAATGGCTTTTCTGCTATCCCGAGGGCGATTTTCGGTGTACTAGCACTATTCGAATAAAACATAAAAATGAAAAAAGGAGAAACAAAACGATGGCAACTAAGATTGATATTATCTCAGGTTTCCTGGGAGCTGGTAAGACTACATTGATCAAAAAGCTTTTGAAAGAGGCTTATGCAGATGAGCAGGTTGTGCTGATCGAGAATGAATTTGGTGAAATTGGCATTGACGGCGGATTTCTGAAAGAAGCAGGAATTGAAATCCGTGAAATGAATTCAGGATGCATCTGCTGTTCACTGGTTGGTGATTTCGGAACTTCTCTGAAAGAGGTTGTTGATAAATATCATCCGGACAGAATTCTGATCGAGCCATCAGGAGTTGGTAAACTGTCAGATGTTATCAAAGCAGTACAGGGTGTACAGGGCGATGTAGATATTGTACTGAATAGCTATACAACTGTAGTTGATGCGAAGAAATGCAAGATGTATATGAGAAACTTTGGTGAGTTCTTTAATAACCAGGTTGAATATGCAGGTGCGATCATCATGAGCCGTACAGATATCATTGATGAGAAGAAAGCACAGCAGGCAATGGAGCTTCTCCGTGGAATCAATGCAAAAGCAGCGATCATTACAACTCCAATTGAGAAACTGGATGGAAAGAAGATCCTTGAGGTCATGGAAAAACCGGTATCACTTGAAGAAGAACTGATGGCAGAGGAAGAAGTTTGCCCTGAATGCGGACATGTACATGAACATGGAGAACACCATCATCATGATCACGATGATGAGTGCGGCTGTGGACATGATCATGACGAGCACGAACATCATCACGATGATGAATGCGGTTGCGGACATGACCATGATGAGCATGAACACCATCACCATGATCATGATCACGAATGCGGCTGTGGACACGATCATCACGATCATCATCACCATCATGCTGATGAAGTATTTACGAGCTGGGGTCGTGAGACGATTAAGAAGTATACAAGAGAAGGACTTGAGAAGATGCTTGAGGCACTCTCTGCTTCTGAAGATTACGGTATTATTCTCCGTGCAAAAGGAATGCTTCCTGCAGAAGACGGAACATGGATTTATTTTGATATGGTTCCGGAAGAAACAGAGATCCGTGAAGGTGCACCGGAATATACAGGCCGTCTTTGCGTGATCGGCTCTAAACTGAAAGAGGATAAGCTTGCAGAATTATTTGGTCTGGCAGAATAGTTGAAGCAGATTGAATATGTTTCTGAACAGATTCGGGCAGATTTGTGGGCTGCAGAACTGGTGTGCTGTTCACTTTGCGCACAGCAACAAGTAAACAACAATAGAATCAGTATAAAGGAATAAATATTATGGATGATATCAGAGTTCCCATTTATTTAGTTACGGGATTCCTGGAGAGTGGAAAGACAACTTTCCTGGATTTTACATTACAGCAGGATTATTTTGCCATTGATGGAAAAACACTGCTGATTCTTTGCGAAGAGGGCGAAGAAGAATATGATATGGATAAACTGAAACTTGCAAACACAGTTGTGGAAGTGATCGAGGATGAAGAAGACCTTACTCCTCAGCGTCTGGCTGCGATGGATATTATCCATCAGCCGGAGCGAGTTGTCATTGAGTACAATGGAATGTGGCTTGTAAGCAAATTTGAACAGATGGAGCTTCCTGAAGGCTGGGGTATCGAGCAGGAGATCACCTGTGTAGATGCGACAACTTATCAGGTTTACATGGCAAACATGAAGTCCCTGTTCATGGATATGGTCAGAAATACAGACATGGTTGTATTCAACCGATGCAAAGAAGGAGACCCGCTTCCTGCATACAGACGCGGAATCAAGGTTGCCAATCAGAGTGCAGAGGTTATCTTTGAGAATGAAGAGGGCGAGATGGATGACATTTTCCAGGATGAGATGCCATTTGATATTGATGCTCCGATCATTAAAATTCCACCGGAAGATTATGGTATCTGGTTTGTAGATGCTATGGATCATCCGGAGAAATATGCAGGCAAGACTGTCAATTTCAGGGGACGTGTCATGAAACCGCGCGGAATGGGAAGTAAATTCTTTGTTCCGGGTCGTGTGGCAATGACCTGCTGTGCAGATGATACTTCATTTCTGGGATATATCTGCAGAAGCGACAATGCATCCCATATCAAAGAGGGAAGCTGGGTAGAAGTGACTGCAAAAGTTGCTTTTGAGTACCGTACAGAATATCAGGATGAGGGCATCGTGCTCTATGCAAGTGAAGCGAAAGAATGCGAACCGCTGAAAGATGAGATGGTATATTTCAACTAACAGGAGAAACATAGATGTATTTAGTAGTTGGCCTGGGAAATCCCGGGAAACAGTATGAAGCAACACGCCACAATATGGGATTTGATACTATTGATCAGTTGGTAGAGGAATATAATGTACCACAGGGTGGTGTGAAATTTAACGCCATGTATGGCAAAACTGTAATCGGCGGAGAAAAAGTCATTCTTATGAAGCCGCTTTCCTTTATGAATTTAAGTGGCGGACCTGTCCGTGAGATGGCAAATTATTTCAAAATTGACCCAGAGACAGAATTGATCGTTATTTACGATGATATTGATCTGGAACCGGGACAGCTTCGTATCCGCAAGCAGGGAAGTGCAGGCGGACATAATGGAATTAAGGATATTATCCGCCAGCTTGGTACAGAGAAATTTCTCCGTATTAAAGTTGGAGTAGGAGCCAAACCTAAGGGATGGGATCTTGCAGATCATGTACTTGGCAGATTTTCCACAGAGGACCGAAAACTTGTGGATGAAGCCATAGAAAAAGCTGCAAAGGCTGTGGATATCATGATTTCACAAGGCGCGGATGCGGCAATGAACGAATATAACAGAAAAGTACCTGTACAGAAGTAGAAAATAGTAAAGCTGATATGCTGTTCAGCTGTTTTTTACGGAAGAAAAGGAAGAAAAAAGCGGTAACTGTTAATGAGGATATACCAGGAAACAGATGCCGCTTTTGTCATGTGGGAACTTTGGACGGAATATTTGAAATTATATTTGAACGGTAAATAAGAGGTGAATATGAAAGCATTTTTGACACCTCTGCAGGGACTTGCAGAGTTTGAACAGATTAAAGAACAGAGTAAAACGAATAAGGGGATTCTGCAGGTTTCAGGATGTATGGAATCGCAGAAATCTCATTTAATATATGGACTTTCAGAGACTGCGCCATATCGCCTTATTCTGGCGGAGGATGAACGCCGTGCAAGGGAGATATTCGAAGACTATCGTTTTTATGATAAAAAAGTGTACTCTTATCCGGCAAAGGATCTTCTATTTTTTCAGGCAGATATTCATGGGAATCTGTTGATCAGGCAGAGAATGAAAGTGATTCGTGCGCTGTTGGAGGAGAAGGAACTTACGGTTGTTACCAGCATTGACGGATGTATGGATTTCCTGGAATCCCTTGAGAAGATAAAAAAACAGTTAATCCATTATGAAAGCGACAGCACTATCGATATGGATCAGCTGAAAAATAAGCTGGTGGAATTGGGATATGAGCGTGTCGGGCAGGTAGAGATGCCGGGGCAGTTTTCTGTGCGTGGAGGAATCGTAGATATTTACTGCCTCACAGAGGAGAACCCGTGGCGAATTGAACTCTGGGGAGATGAGATTGACTCCATTCGAAGCTTCGATGCGGAAAGTCAGCGGTCGCTGGAGAATCTGGACCAGGTCACGATCTATCCGGCAGTGGAGCATGTGGGGGAATCTGATATGGTTTCCTTTCTGGATTATTTTCCAAAAGACAAATCAATTATCTTCCTGGATGAACCGAACCGTTTAACTGAGAAAGGTCAGGCAGTGGAAGAGGAATACCGTCAGAGCCGCATGCACAGAGAGGAAAAAGGCAGTCAGAACTTGCCGGAAAACTGGCTGTGCTCTTTTGAACAGATTCAGAAAGAACTGAACAAAAGGAACTGTATTTCTGTCTGTGCTCTGGAACCTAAACAGACTGGATGGAAAGTTCAGGAAAAATTTTATCTGGAAGTAAAGTCAGTTAGTTCCTATAACAGCAGTTTTGAACTTCTGGTAAAGGATCTTCACCAGTATAAAAAACAGGGATACAGGATTGCGTTGCTTTCGGGGTCCCGTACCAGAGCGGAGCGACTGACAAAGGATCTTCAGGCAGAAGAACTGACTGCTTTTTACGGGAAGGATTATGACAGAGAGATACAGCCTGGGGAGATCATGGTTGTTTACGGCCATGCTAAGAAAGGCTTTGAATATCCGCTGATAAAATTTGCAGTAATGACGGAGTCTGATATCTTTGGACAGGAGCAGAAGAAGCGTAAGAAGAAAAAGAATTATAATGGAAAACGTATCCAGGATTTTGCTGAGCTTTCCATTGGTGATTTCGTGGTACATGAGAAACACGGGCTTGGTATTTACCGGGGTATCGAGAAAGTGGAAGTAGACAGGATAGTCAAGGATTATATCAAAATCGAATATCGCGGAGGAAGTAATCTTTATATTCTGGCAACGCAGTTGGATTGCCTGCAGAAGTACTCAGGAAGTGATACCGCAAAGGCACCGAAACTGAATAAGCTTGGTACGCAGGAATGGAATAAGACTAAGAGTAAGGTTCGCGGTGCTGTTAAAAATATCGCCAAAGAACTGGTGGAACTTTATGCAGCGCGTCAGGAGAAAGAGGGATATGTCTGTGGTCCGGATACTGTATGGCAGCGAGAGTTTGAAGAGATGTTCCCATATGAGGAGACAGAAGATCAGCTTAGCGCTATTGAGGATGCGAAGCGTGACATGGAGAGTACTAAAATTATGGATCGCCTTGTCTGTGGAGATGTAGGTTATGGAAAGACAGAAGTGGCGCTTCGTGCTGCGTTTAAAGAAGTGCAGGAAAGCAGACAGGTGGCTTATCTTGCGCCGACGACTATTCTTGCACAACAGATTTACAATACTTTTGTCCAGCGAATGAAAGAATTTCCGGTGCGTGTGGAACTACTCTGCCGTTTCCGTACGCCTGCACAGCAGAAAAAAGCTATCGAGGATCTGAAAAAAGGTCAGGTAGATGTGATTATAGGAACTCATAGAGTTTTGTCAAAAGACGTACAGTTTAAAAATCTGGGTCTGCTGATTATTGATGAGGAGCAGCGTTTTGGAGTTGCACATAAAGAGAAAATCAAGCAGCTTAAGAAAGATGTAGATGTGCTGACACTTACAGCAACGCCGATTCCGCGTACTTTGCACATGAGTCTGATCGGAATTCGTGATATGAGTGTTCTGGAGGAACCGCCTATGGACCGAATGCCCATCCAGACTTATGTTATGGAGTATGACGAGGAGACGGTACGTGAGGCGATCAACAGAGAATTGCGAAGAGGCGGTCAGGTTTATTATGTTTATAATCGTGTTACGGATATTGCAGATGTAGCATTGCGGATTGCGAAACTGGTACCGGATGCGAGAGTAGATTTTGCCCATGGACAGATGAGCGAGAGAGAACTGGAAAATGTCATGTATTCTTTTGTAAATGGTGATATTGATGTGCTGGTTTCTACTACTATTATTGAGACCGGACTGGATATTTCAAATGTAAATACCATGATTATCCATGATTCAGACAGGTATGGACTTTCCCAGCTTTATCAGCTTAGAGGAAGGATCGGACGTTCAAACAGGACTGCTTATGCGTTTTTGATGTACAGACAGAATATGATGCTGAAGGAGACTGCAGAGAAACGTCTGGCTGCAATTCGTGAGTACACAGACCTGGGAAGCGGATTTAAGATCGCAATGCGTGATCTGGAACTTCGTGGTGCCGGAAATCTGCTGGGCGCGCAGCAGCACGGACATATGAATGCCGTAGGATATGATCTTTATTGTAAGATGCTCAGTGAAGCGGTTAAGGAAGCTAAGGGAATCCATACAATGGAGGATTTTGAGACCTCTATTGATCTGAATATTGATGCGTTTATTCCGGATTCCTATATCAGTAATGAATTTCAGAAGCTTGATATTTACAAGAGAATCGCAGGAATTGAAAACCAGCAGGATTACGATGATATGCTGGAAGAACTTCTGGATCGTTTCGGAGAACCGGGAAAAGCTGTGCTGAATCTCCTCGCGATCGCGAAATTGAAAGCAATTGCACATCAGGGGTATGTGACGGAGATCAAACAAATGGGAAAAACAGTACGGATTACTCTTTATGAGAGAGCAAAGCTGAATCCGGAGGGGATTCCGCTTCTTATGCAGAAATACAGAAGAGGGTTACAGTTTAAGAATGAGCAGGAACCGAAGTTTATCCTGGAACTTCAGGGAAATCTGATTCTGGCTCTGACGGAGTTTACAGAAGAATTAAAGAATATGGTTGAAGATTAAAATTCATGATAAATGTGTGAATTGTAGCATATATTTTTGAATTTACCTTGCCCTTCGGGGGAAAAAAGTTTATACTCTAGTAATAGCACAGCCTGGGAAGTTTAGAGAGACCGGACTGATATATATGGAGGAAGAAATGAAAGAAATGGCAAAGAGAACAGCTGTGGCAGCACTGGCAGGCGTGATGTCAGTTGGTATGCTTACAGGCTGCGGAAGTAAAACATTAGATGGAACAAAAACAGTAGCTACAGTAGACGGAACAGATATTCCGCTTGGAGTTGTAAGCCTTTATGCCCGTGAACAGCAGCAGCAGACAACTTCTATGTACTTAAGTTTTATGGGAAGTGCAGACAATATCTGGGATCAGACAGCAGATGAGGATTCAGGAGAGACTTATGGTGATCAGGCGGTAACAAGCAGTCTGGAATCTATTGAGAAGATGTATATCCTGAAAGAAAAAACTGCTGATTATAATGTCGAGCTTACAGATGATGATGAGACAGCCATTGCAGATGCAGCATCACAGTTTATGGCTGCCAACAGTGAAGATACGATAAAAGAACTTGGCGTTACAGAAGATCAGGTAAAGACATTACTGGAACTTCAGACAATCCAGAAGAAGATGTATGATCCGGTTGTTGCTGAGGGAAATATCACAGTTTCTGATGATGAAGCAAATCAGACCACTTTTACTTATGTAAGTATTTCCACAAGTGGTGATGATGTTACAGATGAAGATAAGGAAACAAAGAAAGAACAGGCTCAGGAGATTCTTGACAAGATGAAAGAAGATCCGACAGCTGATATGAGTGAGGTTGCCAAGAATGTAGATGACAGTTATTCTGCAGTACAGGGTAACTTTACAACTAAAGAAGGTGAAGATGACGAAGAGGATTCTACCGGAGCAGCGTACCCGGACGAAGTTCTGTCAGTATTACGTGGACTGAAGGATGGAGAAGTGGCAGATGATATTATTGAGACTGATACAGGATACTATGTGGTAAGACTTGATAAGATCAATGATGAAGATGCAACAGCTTCCAAGAGAGAATCTCTTCAGAATTCTAAAGAGAGTACTTATTATACAGACACAACAAATCAGTGGCTGGATGATGCTGATGTAAAAGTAGTGAAGAAAGTTCTTAAGACTCTTAAGATTACAGACAGTCACACATTTACAGCTCCGACTTCCACACCTACACCATCACCGGAAGCAACACCTACTCCTGAAGTAACAGAAGAAGCAACACCTACACCGGAAACAGATGCAACTGAGACACCAGCAGCAGAAGATGCAGAAGCAACTGCAACACCAACTGCTGAAGCTACGGAAACACCGGAAGCAACACCTACAGAGGCTGCTGAATAATCAGGACGGATAATAACAGCAAATAAATGAACAAATAAAAAAGCAGCTATGCTGGAAACGAAATGTTTTCGACATAGCTGCTTTTGTGCTTCTTGAATAGTTACTGTTTTTTGCAGAATGCGGTTTCGGATGATTACGGAATAAGATGAAAATGTTTCAAAGCATTAGCAATCCCGTTATCAAGAATATCACTTGTCTGGTAAGTACAGTGAGGCAAGATCAGAGGATCACAATGTCCCATCGCGATACTGTTTCCGGCGTACTGCAGCATAGGAAGATCGTTAGTGCTGTCTCCGAATGCGAAGGTATTTTCAACTGATACATTCAGTTTCTCTGCAAGAAACTGAATGCCTGTTGCCTTACTGCAGTGCTTCTGCGTGATTTCCCAGGCTGCATCATCATGAATAAAACATGAAAAATGTTTGTCTACAAATTCACGGAAGGTTTCTGTATCAGAGTCAGCATCCGGAAATGCCAGGAATTTAGCAAATGAGAACGTATGATAAATTTCAGGCGTATAGAGAGCTAAATCTTCTACTTCTACTTCGGATTTCAGATTCAGAATTGTTTCAGGAAGTGTTGGAGCTTTACTGTCGTACAAAAGTTTGTCCGGATGTTCAAAGAAAGCAGGGACTTTGCACTGACGTAATTTTTCTATAGTTTCACGACAAAGGTCATTTGGAATCATGCTGGAAAATAACAGTTTGTCATTCATATAAATCTGGCTTCCGCAGCCACATACATAGCCATCAAATCCCATCTCTTTTATAATAGATGGGATCATGGCATAAATGCGTCCTGAATTGATAAAAATCAGATGTCCGTTGGCACGGGCCTCTTTTAAAGCTTTTCTTGCACTGTCCGGAACAGTCCACGGATAAGGAGTAAGCAGAGTTCCATCAATATCAAAAAATAAAAGTTTACGATTAGTTTCCATCAGATATCTCCTCTTCTTCGGCAGAGACCGGATTGTCTCCGGTATGTACCCGGATACCGTTAAGTTCAATTTCGCCTTCCATCGGGATTACAAGACATTTACGTCCGTCTATCACACGGGTTTCTACAAGATCTGCACGTTCCGGATCTACATGGACCACAACATCAGGAGTTTTAATCTCGAATCTTCGGGTGTTTGTGATATTAGAAGCAACCAGAGAAGATTTCTCTCCTGCGGTAATCTCATACTGTTCATCAAAAGTCTGCAGTTTTTCATCTTCCACACCGCATTCTTCAAAGAGACGTTTTACTTCGGATTTAGTCAGAACGACAGGATCTGGTTCATCTTTCTGGGATTCAATCAGGTCATTTAATTTTTCATGGATATTTAATACAGTGTCGTAACTGCAGTCTTCACCCAGTGTATCTTCTACTAATGCATTAAAGGAATCGCGCTGTCCGCCGGCGGAAAGAGGAGCATTGCAGCCGAGAAGTTCGTCGATAAAAATGTCCCGGAGTTCATTTGTATTCTTACTATAATAAAGGACTCCGTGAATGTCGGTACTGCGGTCGTTAAACTGCGGAAAAAGAAAGGCAACATCCGGAAGTTCTACGATCCAGTCGCGGATACGATCCTGAATACTGTTGGTTTCTGCATTATAGCAGAGGCCGGCTTTGGAAAGCTTTACAGGGCAGATACAGCACATGATGTGTTCATAGATCTCATCAGATGCATCAAACATTTCGGTGCCGTCGGAGGACTTTCCAGGTATGTCATATACTCCATGGATCAGAATGATGTAGTAATTCTCCGGATAATCATATGTCTCGATAATTTTATCATAAAAACTTTCTACCAGAGTGTCATCTGTAAGTTTACTCTCTCTCAGTTTCATGAGAAAGTGCTGAGTGCCGCCTTCAGATTCCTGCTCGAGAGGAAATTCCATATTCATCAGATTCTTTCCTATTGTGCCGGAAAGTGATTTGCGGAATATATCAAAATATTTGAACATTTCTTCCTCTGAGAGGGAAAGAAATGCTTCTTTCAGTTCGGTTTTCTTGTTCTTTTCTCCGTCTACATAGCATCCGCAAATGCGGGTGATAGAGCAGTTCTCTGGTGTGAACTGCTTTTTGATTTCGGAAATTTCTTTTTTGTTCATATAGTTACACCTCGTAATAGTATGTTTTTTATTATAGCCCAGTTCCGGCTTTGGGGCAAGGCTGATTTCGGCTGCTGGTTATTGGGTATGGAGTGAACAGCAGTGAGGAATGGGTGGATGTGACCGGCAATTTATGGGTGTATTTTGCTGATGGTCATGCTATAATATAGGAAAATATTGTTACATTTTATCCGGTAAGGCCGGCGGATGTTTTGAGATGCTTTGACTATAGAGGTATCTTTAATGAGAGTAAATAAGTATGGGAGGATATAAGACATGAATGAAACAATGAAGAATCTTCTGGAACGCAGAAGTGTACGTGGGTATAAAAAAGATCTGGTTCCGACGGAAGTGTTGGATGAAATCCTTGAGGCTGGTAAGTATGCGCCGAGTGGTATGGGACAGCAGAAAACTCTTATGTTGGTGACTCAAAATCCGGAGCTTGTTGCAAAGCTTTCTAAAATGAATGCAGATGTGATGGGAACCAAGAATGATCCGTTTTATGGTGCACCGACAGTTGTGATCGTTTTTGCGGACAGCGAGCAGGGGACCTGTGTGGAAAATGGAAGCCTTGTTATGGGAAATCTGATGAATGCGGCTCATGCTGTTGGGGTGGATTCCTGCTGGATCCATCGTGCAAAAGAGGTATTTGCTTCTGAAGAGGGTAAAGCTCTGAAGGCTGAATGGGGCGTTCCGGAATCTTATATTGGTATTGGCCATTGTGTGCTCGGTTATCGTTCCGGAGATTATCCCGAGGCTAAGGCGAGAAAAGATGGTTTTGTAATTCGGGTTTAATGATGCGGCGGATCATGTGCTTTATGTATTGGTAAGTAATATGACAGATATGGGGATGACGGTGTGAGTATTTTTAAGAGGAAGAAGTATGAAACTTTTCTTGAGGCTTCTGGAACATCGGAGTCAAGCGAGATAACTGATAGTTCAGGGGAGTATGCCAGAGGTGTTTGGGAGAGTCGTAAGTTACAGAAAGGACAGGGTTCGGAGATGAGCAGAGACCTGATCAGGAAGCATTATTGGTTTTCGGGGAGAGTGCAGGGAGTTGGATTTCGGTACCGGGCCTGTTATATTGCCAGTTCGCTGGGAGTGACCGGATGGGTAAGAAATAATTGGGATGACCGCGTGGAGATGGAAGCGCAGGGGACCAGGGAGGAACTTGCCAGGATGGTTGAGATGTTGTATAGACAGAGTTTTATTGGGATTGAGGGGATTGAGGATAAGGTTATTCCTGTTGAGGTGGAAAGTGGGTTTTATGCCCGATAGGGACATAAGCGCGGACCATTTTCTTCGGCTTGATTTCGGACCTTGAGAAAAGCTAAGTCCTGGGAAATCAGGTAAAAGGGGACGCAAGAGCGAACCATTCTCTTCGGCTCGGTTTCGGACCTTGAGAAAAGTTAAGTCCTGGGAAATCAGGTAAAAGGGGACGCAAGAGCGAACCATTCTCTTCGGCTCGGTTTCGGACCTTAAGAAAAGCTAAGCCCTGAAAAATCTGCTAAAAGCATTCGCAAATAACTCAAACTCGCTGCGCTCAGACAGTGAGTGATTTGCGAATAACGCAGATTTTTCAGGGCTAAGATTTTCTAAAGGTCCTGTAAAGGTCGCCGAAGAGAATGGTTCGCGCTTGCTGGCTGTTGGCTGGGGCAGATGGTTGTGGTGGTAGAATTTTCTTATATATAGTATAGAAGAAGTGAACTGGACATAGATATAGTAGATGGTGTGGATTTATTGCTGGATGCAGGAAAATGATACGGATGACAGATTTTAGGGTGAAATA
>CAJLTE010000025.1 GCA_905209435.1 uncultured Blautia sp.
TCGTAACCCGCCTTATAGAACAGGGTCATAGAAAAATCGCTTACATCGGCGAAACCCAAAATGAAAACCGATATACCGGTTATTGTTCTGCTTTAACAGATGCCGGCACTTCCATCAATCAGAAATATGTAGCCAACATTGTTCATTCCACAGAAGAAGGATACAAAGGTGTTCATCATCTTCTGAACAATGGCTGTGATGCAACTGCATTCTTCTGTGCGGATGACATAACAGCAATCGGCGCAATGAAAGCGATCAAAGAACATGGACTTCGCATCCCGGAGGACGTATCAGTTGCCAGCATAGATGATATTGATACCGCTCAGTATCTGACCCCTCCATTAACAACCACACATATTCCTCTTGATGAAATGGGACAAATGGCAGCAAAAATACTAATCGACCGAATTGAAGGCGGACATACAAAACATGTAAAGATATTATTTCCTTATGATATCATAGAACGCAGCAGTACTGCCGTTCCACCCAAAATCTAATTTGTGACTCAGTTAAAAACAGGTGTGAGCTTCCTCTTTTGCTCACACCTGTAATATTATCTACAATATTTCGCAATGGTCTCAACGACCTTATTCATCTCCAGCGGTTTGGGTAAATGCGCGTTCATTCCGGCTTCTATACAACGTTTAACATCCTCGTCAAATGCATTTGCTGTTACTGCAATGATCGGAATTTTCTTTGCATCTTCCCTGCCTAATGCACGAATACTTCTTGTTGCAGAGAGACCATCTACAACCGGCATCATCACATCCATCAGAATTGCATCAAAGGTACCCTGAGGTTTTTCTTTGAACATGTCAATTGCCTGTTGACCGTTATGTACCAACGTTATGATCGCACCCTCATCCTCCAACAGAGTCTTCGCAATTTCTGCATTCAGTTCATTATCTTCCGCGATCAGCAAATGATATCCCTGAATGTCCCCCACCTCATCCTTCTGTTTCTCAGGCTGTATTTTCGGTATCCTATCTGCAATTTCAAAAGGTATAGTAAGTACAAAAACAGAGCCAACACCCTCTTTACTGGTAATCTTAATAGTTCCATTCATAAGATCAATCAGACTCTTTACAATAGACATTCCCAGCCCCGTACCGTTATATACGCTTCGGGCATCTGACCGCTCCTGTGCAAAAGGATCAAAGATATGTTTCAGAAATTCTTCATTCATTCCAATACCGGTATCCCGGATCGTCCAACGATAAGTTACGATTCCATTCTCAATTCCCAGACAGCAACAGGAAGTCTCAACCATGCCTCCGACCTTGTTATACTTAATACAGTTGCTGTAAATATTCAGAAAAATCTGCCTGATATGAAGCGGACTTCCGTAAACAATATTATGTTCTACCCGGTCTGAATCTTTATCATATTCCAATGTGATCCCCGCCTCTGCTGCACGCTGTTCCACGATCATCAGAACTTCTTTAGACAACTGTCTCAGATCCATCGGTTCGTGAGAAAGTATTACCTTTCCACTTTCCAGCTTACTCATCTGAAGAACATCATTGATCAGCGAAAGCAAATAATTAGCAGAAACCAGCATCTTTTTTTGATTTGTGCGATGTGATTCCAGATTATCCGGATGTGCCTGATCGATCTCCAGCAGACCTATAATTCCGTTCAGCGGAGTTCTGATATCATGGCTCATCCTGGACAGAAAACTAGTCTTGGCAGCATTTGCACGATCTGCCTGATCCACTGCCTGCCGCAAAAGCTCATTCTTTTCCTGAAGATTATTTGCATATTCCTGTTGAATCCGAAGCTGATCCTCACGGTAGCCCTGTGCAGTTTTCCACCGTACCATATTAATCACCGCCAGAATGATCAGATACACGATCAACGAATAAAAAACATTCTGAAGTGTACTGTTAAATACCTCATTCTCCGGCATATATGCATACACATAATAATCGCGTCCATGCTCCATCAGACCAAACTGCCGTAAAAAAGAATCCTCTTCATTCTTTGCATGTGTCAGTTTGTCACTGTTTGCTTTTTCTTTAATCCTGCGCAGAACAGCAATATCATCTGTGCTTTTTCCAATTAGTTTCCCATCATTGGATGCAATGATATTTTTCCCCTCGCTTACAACAATCGTACCATCATGTTGCAGATTATACCCTGACAGCATTGAACTATAAGACAAGCTGAACGCATCCATATATTTTCTGGAAGTATGATAATAAGTGACGATAATTCCTGAAGCTGCACGCATTCCCGCTGCTGCCAGATCTATATAAGACCCGTCCCTGCAGGAAACACGTGCAGAATATGTTTTTTCCGGAAAATATGCAGTACTGAGAAGCACCTCTGTGTCCAGATAGCCTTCCACCTCATCAGCAGCCAGTTCATCTGCCTGATACTGTTTCTGTATAACTCCTTTTTCATTCAGAAGTACAATTCCCGTAACATAACTGTCTCTGCAACACTTTTCCAGAAACTCTTCATTAACTTCAAATGTAGGACTCAGTTCCGCTTCATAATAAATTTTGTTCTGAATCTGCTGAACACTCTGAATGATACACATGAGGCTCTTTGTCTCAGACGCAAGATCTATACGCGTATAACGGTTACATTGTTCTTTTACATAATTTACCGTACTGGACAAATGCTCTTCTGCTTCAGACATGTCCTTTCTTGTTGCAACAAAAAATGCACTCCCAATAACCAGAATACCTATGAGCAGCTCCAGCGGCCAGATTCTCCTGTGTCTGCGGGCGGATTTCCTTTTACTTTTCATACACATCCACCTCCAGATATTTTTCAGGATGATCCAGATATTTTCCAAGAATTTTTGCCATTGTACCATCCTTTCGCATCTCTGCAAAAGTTTCCGTCAATTTTTTGTTGATACCTCTGTCATCATTTTTGGAGAAAGCAACTCCCAGACCTACTGTAAGCAACGGTTCTTCCAGTATACGATATTCCAGTTCATAATCCTTCATATATTGCAGAATTGCAGTCTCGTGGGCTGCTACCGCGTCTACATATCCCTTACTCAGAAACGGATAGATCAGCTCACGGTTCTGCAACGAAAAAACTTCCTGTACCTGTGGAATACGACTGTCCTTGTGAGCTGTAAATATAGTCTCCGGCTTTGTGGTAGACTGCACAGCTATTTTTTCCCTTTTAAATCAGACAGGGAATAAATATCACTGTCCTCATTTACTGCGACTACCTGTCTGCTTATCATATACGGACCGGTCCAATTGTATTCTTCTTCTCTTCCATCAATGGTAAAACTGCCCCAGATACAGTCAATATCTCCATATTCTACCAGTTCTTTCTTTTCTTCCCAATTAATATAGGCAAATACCGCTACACATACCAAACAGCTTCGCATGATTTTTTTCGCATTACTTTTTTTTCGGAATTTCGTCTCAAGTTTTCCCTCGATATTCTCTTTTATCTTTCCCATCTATCCTATATCCCGGCCTCTGTATCCGGGACATAACTTCAAGTCAATTTACTAGACGCCTTTTTTATTATAACTTGTGAAGAAAAAATCTGTCAATTTTATATTATATTATTTGGTACAAACAATATTTACCCGTTACTATTCACTCCTTATTTGTAATAGTATATTCTCTTTTTATACCACATTGAATCGCATCCACCGGGCAGGCTTTGCGGCATCTTCCGCAGCGGATGCATTCCGGGCTGTTGGGTTTTTCCACCGGGTTGACTTGCATCTGGCAGGCTTTTGCACATTTTCCACACTGGATGCACCTGTTATGGTCTACTCTGTAGCGGAATACGGATACGGAATTGAAGATAGAGTAGAAAGCTCCCAGCGGGCAGATGTATTTGCAGAATGGGCGGTATATTATAATAGAAAGAATAATTGTGATGACCAGAATGGTATTCTTCCATATGTAAAGCCATCCTACTGCGCTGCGCATAGATTTGTTCAGCAGGACCAGCGGGAGGCCGCCTTCCAGTGTTCCGGCAGGGCAGATCAGTTTACAGAAATACGGAGCACCCTGACCCATAATGTCTACCACAAACATTGGAAGCAAGATGACAAATACAAGAAAAATTATATATTTCAATTTGCGGAGCAGTTTGTCACCTTTAAATGTGCGGATTTTCTTTGGGAAAGGAATCTTATTCAGCAGATCCTGTACCAGTCCAAACGGACATAAAAATCCGCAGACAAGCCTTCCCAACATGGCTCCGATAAAGATGAGAAAACCGATCACATAATATGCCATTTTGAAATTCCAGCTTCCCACCACCGCCTGAATGGAACCGATCGGGCAGGCACCGACTGCACCCGGGCAGGAATAGCAGTTCAGCCCCGGGACGCAGGCATTCTTCAATTTGCCAGTGTAAATCTTTCCGGTTACAAAACCGGACACATGACTGTTTGTCAGGAAAGCCCAGATTGCCTGAATGCCGTGGCGGGGCCATTCATTAATCTTCATTTTGTTATTATTTGTTTTTGCTTTCTTATCCAATTCCGATACACTCCATACAAATATTAATCGCCTTTGTAAATACTACAGATACCTCGCCTCTGTAGATACCGAATCCCATGACTACAAGTCCCAGAACTGCCAGTATCGGACCTGTCCATTTTGAATCTGTCAGTTTTTTTATCATTCTCTTACACTTATCCTTTATAATAGTGATGTATACAGTTATTTGGTGTAAAGATTTAATGTAGAAATTTGATACAGCACTACGTAACGCAGCGGATAATTTTATCCGATTCTTTTCTATTGCTGTCCGTAGCATGCCTGTTTGCTACAATCTGCATCACTTAGAAACATTCGCAAGTTCTTTTTCTACAATCTCTTCCCATTCTTTCAGATCATGGCTGCCGGAATATGTTTCTCCCACAATATTTCCATCTTTATCTACAAAGAATGTCTCCGGGAACGCGTTGATACCATTCAGCCGTCCATTCATCATTGTAGAATCCGGGATCAGGAATGGGTATGATGCTTTTGTCTTCTCCTGAAGGACTTCCGCTTTCTTTACAGAATCTTCATCCTGCTTGCTATCTTCTCCTACCGTATCAAGAACTACGCCGACTACACCGACACCTTTTTCTTTCATTTCTTCATACAGTTTCTCAAGTTCCGGAATTTCGTTGACGCATGGAGAACACCAGGTTGTAAAGATATTTACCAGTGTCAGATCATATTTACTGAAAACATCTTTTGTATATGTTTCGCCGTCAATTCCTTTAGACTCAAAGTCTCCTACAGATGTCACATCTTTTCCGCTGTTATCCTGTGGCTGCTCAAATAAAGAAATCTGCTGGAACGGAGTTACATCTGTAAAAGTTGTCTCAATTTCACTGACTGCTTTGCTCAGGGTTTCATCCGCATCTTTGTTGAGGCTTAAATAATATTTGTAATTTCCATCACTGCTGGTTCCCAGTTCTTTATGTTCGGTGCATCCTGTGATCTCGTCCAGATTTTTCTCTGAATCTGCATCGTACATACCGATCACTCCAATTCTGGAAAGACCGGCAAACCAGTCATCATAGCCTGTACCAACTTTCTCTACTTCTGCATTCTTCTGCTCTTCAGTCATTTCACACCATGCAAGGTAACCATACTTTGGTGCAGTGGCATCGTCATTCCAGTCCTCATTGGAAATCATAGCTACTGTCTGGTCGGTCATTTTGTCAGTGAGTTCCTTCGGCAGTGATGATAATTTCATCCCAAGAAACGGAAAGTCATAAGAATCCTGAACTTCCCAGGTAGTGTCAGATGGTTTGAAAGTTCCTGTAATAAGGTCACTGGAGACTACTTCGCCATCTTCCATTGAAATAACCTGACCGTCGCCCTCTGCCTGAGCATCCGCAGATGAATCATCTGCTGTTAAATCATCCGTGTTGGTTTCTGCTTCAGCGTCAGACGCTGCTCTTACAGGTAAACTTCCAAAACCGCCAAATGCAGAAGCGCTTAATGACGCTGCTGCCAAAATTGCTGTTAATTTCTGTGCTCTTAATTTCATAATATAAGTTCTCCCTTCTGATTTACGGTTATCCGCCTGATTTGGTTAAATACCAGAAATATTTTACACGGATTTTATACTCTGTATGGTAAAATGATTACATCATTTTATTTCAGGGAGACTGCTTATGCACATATTAATAATAGAAGACGAAGAACAGCTCTGCCGTTCCATCGCCGAAGGACTTCGCATGGATGGCTATGAAACAGATACCTGCTTCAACGGTGAACAAGGGCTGGAGTTATGTATGACGGAGAATTATGACCTGATCCTGCTGGATCTGAATCTGCCTGTGATTGACGGACTGGAGATTCTGAGGCAGTTCAGAGGAAATGATACCAGCACACCTGTGCTGATCCTTTCTGCGAGAGGACAGATTCAGGATAAAGTGGAAGGGCTGGATATGGGAGCAAATGATTACCTTACCAAACCTTTCCATTTCGAAGAGCTTGAAGCACGTATCCGAAGTCTTACGCGCCGGAAATTTATACAGGAGGATATCTGCCTGAAATGCGGGCGCATCACTTTTGACACCCGCACAAGAGAGGCAAACATTGACAGTACACCTCTCTCTCTTACCCGAAAAGAGAGCTCACTTCTGGAATATTTCCTGCTGCACCGCAATCGTGTTATCAGTCCGGAGGAAATGATTGAGCATCTGTGGGATGGAAGTGTGAACAGCTTCAGTAATTCTATTCGTGTGCATATTTCTTCATTAAGGAAAAAACTGCGTGCTGCGTTAGGGTATGATCCAATACAGAATAAGATTGGACAAGGATATATCTGGGAAGAATAAAGAGTCAGGATCGACCTGTAACTCTTCCATAAATTTGATACAGCAACGAGAAGTATTCACATTTGATTAAAGCACTTTATTATCTGAAACAGAAATCGAGGTTTACATTTATGCAAATACAAAAATCTACAGTCAAATCCTCTTTCCGCAAGCTGTCATTGCAATGGCGTCTGACTCTGATCATCACACTCCTTGTAACAATTACCTGCGTTCTGATGTACTTTTTTATCAGCCATTCTGCAGTCACAGGAATTGAAAATTTAGAGAATTATATGATTCAGATTGACCCGGAAAGTGTCTCTGCATCTACACCAATTACATTCTCCGTTGATCCGGCAACTCTGTTTCCTGATCTTTCAGATCAGGTACAGAATACAAAGGATTTATTTCGTACCAGAAGTATTATCGTTACTGTTATCATTATATTGTTGAGCAGTATCTGCACCTACTTCATCAGCAGACGCGCACTGGCTCCCCTTCGGAAACTCAGTACCAAAGTAAATCAAATACAGGCTCAAAATCTGTCAGAGCTGCTGGAAGTTCCGGATACTCATGATGAAATCTCCAGACTAACCGTTGCTTTCAACAATATGCTTTCTCGTCTGGACGAAGCATTTACTGCACAGAAACAATTTTCTGCAAATGCTGCTCACGAACTCCGTACACCACTTGCTGTCATGCAGACAAACCTGGAAGTTTTTGCCCGCAAACCATCTCCAGCACCAGAAGAATATCGAAGTCTGTTCTCCATGATCCAGGAACAGACCGGACGGCTTTCTCATCTTGCAGGTGTGCTTCTGGACATGACCGGAATCCAGACTGTTGAACGCTCCGACAACATTTCTCTGGCAGCATTAACAGATGAGGTATTCTGCGATCTGGCATCTGTCGCAGAGGATAAACAGATTAAACTGGTCCAAAACGAAGGCGACTGTATGGTCACCGGAAGTTATCTGCTGCTTTACCGCGCAGTTTATAATCTGGTTGAAAATGCAATTAAATATAATAAGTCAGATGGTTCTGTAACTGTAAGTATACACAGCGAAAAACTATCTCCGTATACTCAGAAGCGCAGTATTCCATCCCAATCTACACATACTGCTTCCAGCCCCACACATAATGGAAAAGCAGAAACCGCTATCATAGAAGTCACCGACACTGGAATCGGAATCTCTCCGGAAAACCAGGAGAAAATCTTCTCTCCGTTCTTCCGCGTGGACAAATCCCGAAGCCGGGCCATGGGCGGCGCAGGGCTTGGACTCGCTCTGGTAAGTGAAATCGCCCGCCAGCACAACGGTGAAGTCAAAGTTCTCCAAAGTAGTGAAAAAGGCACCACGATGGCTCTCGTGCTGCCTTTCAATTAATTTATTCATTACAGATCAGGATATCATCTGTAATCCGCTTCGCTACTTGCTCATAACCAAAACAGAACGCTTTGGATAAACATCTTATTTTTCTATCTCACTTAATAACTGAATCAACTTTTGAGTATCTTCCTCAGTCGTCGCCCAGCTTGTGGCAAATCGGATTACAGAATGTGTCTCATCATACTTTTCCCAGAATCCAAATTCCACATCCTGGGCTATTTTTTTCATCACATCATTTGAAACAATGCAGAAAATCTGATTTGTCGGTGTATCCAGATAGAGTTCGTATCCAAACTTTTTCAGTGCTGCCTTAATCTGTTCTGCGGCATCAATGGCTGGTTTTCCAATCCGCTCATAGAGTCCGTCTGTAAATAATTCACTGAACTGGATACCTGCAATTCTTCCTTTTGCAAGAAGTGCTCCATGCTGTTTAATAATGGTAAAGAAGTGCGGAATCAAACCTTTCTGCGGAATTACTACTGCTTCTCCAATCAGTGCGCCGCATTTCGTACCGCCAATATAAAAAGCATCACAAAGTGCAGCCAGATCTTCTAACGTTACATCATTTTCTTTACTTGCAAGTGCATAGGCAAGACGTGCTCCATCTACATAAAGCGGCAGATGATTTTCCCTGCACACCTTGCTGATGGCAGTTAATTCTTGTTTAGAATACAGTGTACCGTATTCTGTCGGCTGGGAAATATAAACCATTCCAGGCATTATCATATGTTCAAAGTTAGCATCATCATAGAAATCTTTCACCAGCTTTTCAATCTGTGCTGCTGAGATTTTTCCATCCTTCTCCGGCAGTGTGAGAACTTTATGTCCCCCAAACTCAATCGCTCCAGACTCATGTGTTGCAATATGTCCCGTTTTCGCAGCCACAACTCCCTGATAGGATTTCAACAATGCGTCAATCACTGTTGCATTCGTCTGTGTTCCACCCACCAGCAGAAATACTTCTGCATCCGGTGCGCCGCAGGCTTTTCTAATCTTCTCCTTCGCATCTTCTGTATATGGATCCAGACCATATCCAACTGTTTTCTCCAGGTTTGTCTCCATCAGCTTCTGCATGATTGCAGGATGAGCACCTTCCATATAATCGCTGGCAAAATATAAACGTGATTCTGTATTTTCCATTTTTACTGTTTTATCCTTTCTTTTAAACCATTTCCATGTATCTTCTATTGAATTATCAAGTTCATTCACCAGATATTCCAGCATACACACCAAATTTTTGATTATACTCCTGCGGGAGTATAATCAAAACACTATTCTCTGATTTCCCTGTACACACTCGACCTCACCAGCACAATCGCCACAACCGCTGTAATAAAATCTGACACTGGCTGGGCGGAAAGTACACCGTAATATCCCACTGTCTTTGACAGAATAAAGATTACCACTGCGAAGATCACTCCCTGTCTGCTGACTGAGAGGATAAATGCGTTCAATGCCTTCCCTGCCGACTGGAAGGTACAGGTGCTTACCAAAGTTACAGCAGTAAAGACAGCTCCCAGAAGCTGCAGACGAAGCATTGGCACTCCGGTGCTGACGATTGCACTGTCATCCATAAATGCGGAGATTAATGGTTTTACCACCAGGCAGAGAATAACCGCAAGTACTGCGCCTGCCGCACATTCAAACTTATAACTGAATGCCAGAATCTCACGAAGTCTCTTCTTATTTCCCGCGCCGTAATTATATCCGATCAATGGCTGAGAACCAAATGCAAATCCAACCAGGATCAGCATGGCGATCATATTGATCTTCATGACAATCCCCATAGCTGCTACTTTCTCATTTCCATAAACCAGCAGAAATCTGTTCATCAGTGCAATTCCAAAACTCTGCATGAAATTTGTGACTGATGCCGGGATTCCAATAGCAAAAATATCTCCAAGTTCTTTTCCACTGATATGAAATCCTTTCAGATTCATGGACAATCTCTTACTCTTTGTCAGTAAAAATATAATATAGAAGATGTCCGTGCAAATATTTCCAATCACTGTAGCAATCGCCGCTCCTGCTGCTCCCATTCCAAGCACAGAAATAAAGATTGGGTCAAGAATAATATTCACAACTGCTCCAAGTACTGTTCCTGTCATAGAACCAACTGCAAATCCTTCTGTTCTCAGCAGATTTGACGGCGTATACACCAGAATAATAAACGGTGCTCCAAGTACCAGCCAAGTATAATACTGGGATGCATACATAACCGTATCGGTATCCGCACCCAGAAGCTGTAGAATCGGAGCTCTGAAAGTCATCATAAGTACTGCTACGATCACACCACACACAATTGCTCCATAAAAACAGAAAACACTGAGCCGTTTTCCATCATCATCCTTCTTCTGTCCAAACAATCTGGATATCACAGAACTTCCGCCCAGTCCAAAGATATCGCCCAGTGCGATCATCAATGTAAAGATCGGAGCCCCAAGCGATACACCTGCTACCAGATTTGTATTTCCGGTTCCTGCGATAAAGTAAGTATCTGCCATATTGTAGATCAGCGAAATTACCATACTGAATACAACCGGCAGTGCAAAGCTGAAATATGCTTTATGCACAGGAGCTTTTTCAAATAAATCGTTTTGCATTATTTTTTCCTTCCTGATCATCATTCTCCGTGATTCTTCTCCGTACAATTTCTTCCCAATTTGGGGATAAGCCTCACAGATTGTCAAGCGGATATTCGCAATCCGCTTCGCTACTTGCTCATAACCAAATAAATTATATCCTATAGAAGAAAAAAAAATCAAGCACGCATATTTACGCACCTGATTTCTTTTTCTATTCAGCATTTCTCCCATCTGCTCTTCTGATTCTCACAGATAGAATTCCACTGACATTTTCCACATATTTCCTTCCTTTTTCCTGATGCCAGAATTTTCTTCTGAACAACATCTGTAAAATCATCAAACTCCATGATCTGTCCATTCTCCAGACCGCACATTTCCAGCACTGCATCATCATATCTCTTTACCAGAGAGAACGAAGAACAGCATCCCTTTTCATTATTCGGACAGGCAGAACAGATTTCATCTGTATCTGCATGAAGCTGTATCTTCGCACCTTTCTGAAAAATATCCAGCATCTCCTGCATATGTACTGAAAATCCGTCACTGTATCCTGCTCCTTTGAAATATGCAAGGCACATTCCATGATGCGGACGTAATGGAATACTCTTAATTAAAGACATCTTTGTGTATCCTTTCCTTTAAAATGATTCATATTTAACCAGTAATTTAACACAAAGAATTTTGATTGGCAACCTTTACATCTCTTACGGTTTACAATTTTAGACTTTTTATAGATCATACTTTGAGCCTAACTATTTTTTTTATTTTCTATAGTTTTTGCTGCCTTCATATTATAAATAAACGTTCCCAGAGACGCCAGAATGATCAGCGCATATCCAGTAAAACTGTACTTATCCGGAATTTCCCCAAACAGGATAAATCCCAGCAACGTCGCAAAAATAATCTGCGAATAATCAAAAATGGAAATCTTTCCTGCCGGTGCATACGTATAAGCTGCCGTAATTGTAAACTGTCCGCCTGCCGCAAATAATCCTGCCATCAGCAATGTCAGAAGCTGTTTCATGCTCATCGGTGTAAAATGGAATACCAGCCATGGTACAACCGACAGACAGGAGAAAAAGGAAAAATAGAACACAATAACCGGTCCTTTCACTCCGTGAGTTCCAAGTACGCGTACCATCGTATACGCGATTCCAGCTCCCAGTCCACCGCATACCCCGATCAATGCAGGAACAAGCGCCGCATTATGAAATCCTGGCTTCACAACAAATAAACATCCAATAAACGCCAGTGCCACACACGCTGCCTGCGCCGGTTTGATTTTCTCTTTTAACAGCAGAAAAGAAAATACAATCGCAAAAAACGGTGATAACTTATTCAGGATTGAAGCATCTGCCACCAGCAGATGGTCGATTGCGTAAAAATTACACAAAATCCCCAGCGTACCACATACACATCGCAGCACCAGCGGTCCCCAGTATTTCTTATCTACTTTCGGCGCTGTATGATTCTTAAACAAAATAACTGCCGCAAACACAGCCGCCACCAGATTTCGGAAGAAACTCTTCTCCACAGACGGCAAATCACCTGCCAGACGCACACTCACATTCATACAAGCAAAGAAAAACGCCGACAGGATGATCATTATCATACCCTTTATGTAATTTTCCTGTTTCATCAGATTTAACCTGCCTTTCTGTCCATGCAGACAGCCTCTTTTTCATAATATGCTGTCTGTCATTTACCTGTTAATCATAACACGGACAGAAATTTTGGTACAGATGAATTTTAAATATAATACTCCACTTCCCGCACTGCCCCGTCTTTTTCAAACAGCGCTTTCATAACATTTCTCCTGATCTGGAGAAAATCATAACTGCTTCTCTCGCGGGGTCTTGGAAGTTCTACTTCGATATCCGCTTTTACAACACCTGGCTTGGATGACAGTACGATAATACGGTCACTGAGATAAATTGCTTCGTCAATATCATGCGTCACCATCACCATTGTTGTTTTTTCCCTTTCCCAGATCTTCAATAGTTCTTCCTGAAGATCAATCCTGGTAAACGCATCCAGTGCTCCAAACGGTTCATCAAGAAGCAGAAGCCTCGGTTTCGTCGCAAGTCCTCTGACAATACTAACTCTCTGCTGCATGCCGCCTGATAGCTGAGACGGAAGTGCTTTTCCAAACGTTTCCAGCCCAACAAGCTGCAGATACTTCTCCGCTGTTTTCTGCTCCTGATCTGCTGATACTTTTGCCGGAAGTGTGAATGCAATATTCTGTTCTGCAGTAAGCCATGGAAAAAGTCGTGCCTCCTGAAAGATCATGCTGCATTTTCCTGATGGTCCCGTAACTTTCTCTTCATCAATGAAAATCTCTCCTGCTGTTGGTTTTTCCAACGCAGTGATCATTTTTAATAATGTACTCTTTCCACATCCACTGGAACCGATCAGCGAAACAAACTGTCCTTCCCTGACATCCAGATTAATGTTCTGAAGTACTTCCACCGTCTGATTCTGGATCTGGAAATTTTTCTTCACATTTTCAATACGTAATATTGTCTTTTTTCTGCTCATGATCCTAATTTCCTCCACCTGCAAAACGCTTGCTGATATGATTCTGGAAAATCAGAAGAACTCTGTCTATCAGGAAACCGATCACACCGATTACCAGCACCAGCACATACATATTCGCTGCCTGCGCCAGAGATTTCGCAAACATGATCATATATCCGATTCCACTGGTAGCTCCGATCATTTCCGCAGCTACCACACTGACCCATGCTCCGCCGATTCCCAGACGTAACCCTGTAAGAATATGATACAGCGCAGATGGAAGAACAATCCTGAAAATTATTTTTCTCCTGCTGATCCTGTATACATATGCCACCTCCAGCAGCTTCCGGTCTACACTCAGAACACCCGCCAGAGTATTCAGCAGTACAGGCCAGAGAGCCCCGATGATAATAATGGAAATATTTGCAGGCTCTCCAATTCCCAGAATGATAATGAAAATTGGAATCAGCGCAATTACCGGAATTGGACGCAGAATATTTACCAGAGAAGACAGCATCTTATTCACCGGAGTAAAAAGTCCCATCAGAAATCCCAGTACAATTCCTACTACACTGGCGATCAGAAATCCTATAAGCACTCTCTGGAAACTGATCAGTAATCCCTGTGCCAGCTTTCCCGAAGTAACCAGTTGTACAAAAGTCTCTGCCAGTCTCGACGGCGGCGGGATCACATTTCCATTGATCCTGCCTGTGTCTGCCGCCCACTCCCATAAGATCAGGAGCAACACTGGAAGAAAAACTGCATAAAATATATTTTTTCCTGTACTTATAAAGCTTTTTTTCTCTTCATTTACATGATATCCGATCATTTCTGTTCATCACCTGTCTGACTGATTTTTTCCATATAAGAAAGGTCTAAAAGGGAATCACTGTCCACATCTTTCCCCACATAGTCCACACTCTTCATCCAGTCTACAAATTCTTCATAAGCCTTCTTGTCATCGTCACTGAAGTCTGAAGCATATCTCTGCGGGAAGTTATCCTTCCATGCTGCTTCCACTGTAGCTACATCCTGTCCGGATGCATCTGCGTAGAATTTTATGTACTCGTCCTGATGACTGTCCGCATAGTCCCAGGTATCATTAATCAGTTCCAGAACTTTCTCTGTAATCTCCGGATATTTTTCAGCAAATGCTTCTCTTCCTACTACATAATTGTAAATAGGAACCTGATCATCATCCAGAAGTTCTTTTCCCTCCAGGATTGTTCCGCCTGTGAGAAAAATACTGGTATATCTTCCTGGTTGTTTTAATGCCTCCTGTACAGTTTCTTCAATATCGTCCAGATTTACAAACTGCGGTTTATCATTCTTTCTGTAAGTTGCTGCAATCGCACAATACTTACATCCGTGTCCCGGCGTCTGCCAGAACTGGCAAAACTGATTCGGATTAATATCAATTCTCTGAGGTCTTGCCCAGGCAATGTGCCACATAGGTTTTCCGCTGCTTGTGGTCTTGTTATAAAAGTCTGGTTTCTCCCAGTAAAACACCTCTTCTAACGGTTTCCCCTCATCGCAAATCATAATCTTATCGTCTACCACATCTACGATAAGTGGTTCCCTCGCTCCCTGCACTCTCACATCTCCTGTAAGAATACTGGTTCCATCACGCATAAGCAGGGAAAAAGGTGTCAGATCTGTTTTTTCCAGTGCAAAACTTCTGCTCTGGGTCTGATGAATCTGTGGATCAACTTTCTTTAACGCCGCATCTGTAAAATGTACGCCTCGCCGTTGTGCATCTGTTTTTATAATGATAAATGGGGAAACTTCCGGATATTTTTCTATTACCTCTGTGATACTCAGTTCCTCATCCCGCCAGTTTGTCTTGTTTTCCATATTGTTCTCCTCTCTGCGATGCTGCAGATTTCTTTATGGTAATTCCATTATTAAAGATAATTTTTACAACAAATATTTTTTAATTTCTTCAACCATATCAAGCTTTTCCCACGGAAGCTCAATGTCTGTTCTTCCGAAGTGTCCATAAGCTGCCGTCTGTTTGTATATCGGTCTGCGCAGATCCAGTGCATCAATAATTGCCGCAGGTCTGAGATCAAAGACTTTCTCAATAATCTCCACGATCACTTCTTCCGGAACTTTTCCTGTGCCAAAGGTTTCTGCTGCAATAGATACCGGTTTTGCCACGCCAATTGCATATGCCAGTTCTATTTCTACTTTTTCTGCAACACCTGCTGCCACCAGGTTTTTTGCAACCCATCTTGCAGCGTAAGCGGCTGATCTGTCAACCTTTGTCGGATCTTTGTCGGATCTTTTCCGGAAAATGCTCCACCGCCATGACGTCCTGTTCCACCGTAGGTATCAACAATAATCTTTCTGCCGGTCAGTCCTGAATCGCCCTGTGGTCCTCCGATCACGAAACGTCCGGTAGGATTTACATAATAGATTGTGTCCTCATCCAGAAGATTTTCCGGAATTACCGGTTGAATCACATACTGAATACTATCTTTCTTAATCTGCTCCAGACTTACATCTTCACTGTGCTGTGTGGAGATTACGATGGTATGGATTCGTTTCACGCGATCATTGTCATCAAACTCAACTGTCACCTGTGATTTTCCATCTGGTCCCAGATAAGAAAGTGTTCCATCCTTTCTAACTTTTGCAAGCTGTCTTGTAAGTCTGTGTGCGAAGGAAATTGCAGGAGGGAGATATTCCGGTGTCTCGTTTGTCGCATATCCAAAGATGATTCCCTGATCTCCAGCTCCTGTTCCAAAGTCCTTGGTTTCTCCTTCCTGTTTGGATTCGTATGCTTTGTCTACTCCTAATGCAATATCCGGTGACTGTTCATCAATTCCGGTAAGTACTGAGATTGAATCTGCATCAAATCCTCCAACCTGTCCGGTATAGCCAATATCTCTGACTGTATTTCGTACAATCTTTGGAATATCTACATATGCCTTGGTACTGATCTCTCCAACAACAAGTGCAAGTCCTGTTGCTACAGTTGTCTCTGCTGCTACTCTGGAATATGGATCCTGCTCCAGCAAAGCATCCAGGATCGCATCTGAGATCTGGTCTGCAATTTTATCCGGATGTCCTTCTGTTACTGATTCTGATGTAAATAATTTCGCCATAATAATGTTCTCCTCTTCGTTCTTTATTTTGTTACTGTTTGTCTTTCCTTGCTTATGTATTCTGTCATTCATACTTGCTTTGAACTTGGCGTTATTATAATCATAGTTTCCATACTAACTCAATATGAATTTCAGGAAACGTTTTCAATAACTTTCTGAATACTTCGTTTTTTTTAATCTGTTTTATAAAAAACAATCCATACAAAACACTTTTTTCCTTATTTTTCTTTCCTTCTGTGAAAACGTATTCACCTGAAAAAATGTACGGTTTTATAGATTTCAGAGTTTTTCTTTCTCATGATTTTCTGTTATCAGAGATTTTTCCTGTCTTTTTTACATATTTCTAAGTTTTTTCATAACTGGTTTACGTTTTTAATTGCGGTTCAGAAAAGCATTAAAAAAGACCGTTTTTCCAGATCAGACACACTTTTTATATGTATCTGCTTCTGAAAAACAGTCTTTATGTAATGTTTTTTCTTATATTCGCTTCACTCCTTACCTGATTTATGTCAGGCGGATAAAATCATCTGCTTCGCGGCTTGTCTGATTCAGGTCAAGCGGATATTTGCTACTTGCTCATAACTGAATGAATAATAACAGATTTTGTTCATCATATTCTTTATTTCATAGTTTGTAAATATAAATTATATGAATATCATTTATTTATCCATATGTACAGTACATTCATTCGCTTTCTACAAATAAAATTTTATTTATGCACTGATTTCTTGTTAATGAATTATTATAAGCATTGTTTTCACATAAATAAAAGAAAAACCTCTGAAAACGTTTACAGACCACTCTTTTATTTTTCCCAAAATACTATATAAAAAGAGCCGGCGCTCATTATAAATATGAATCCTTTTTCGTTTTTTCTTTATTTTGTGAAAACGTATTCACCTTATTAAACAATAACTTCACTGCTACAAGAACCTTTACTTTTACCCAAGTAGCTTCTTTTTGTAGTAACCAACTCTATTCCATAAACTTTTTCATTCAGGACCTGACAAATCCGTTACAACCATCTCTTCATTGACTTTTTTAATTTATTGTGTTACCCTAACACCAGTAAAAAATTTGCATAATGGATAATAACAACGGGAGCTTGTGCGACAGGCTGAGAGGAAGATAAATCTTCGACCGCACCTGAAATGGATAATGCCAGCGTAGGGAATGTATCTATGAGTTTAAATCTGCCAGTGTATTATTCGGGCAGATTTTTTTATTTACAGGGCTATTACTGCTTAATGCTTTTCTGCTCAACTGATAATATTTGCTTTTGCAGACCAACTCATAATTTAAAGGAGGTTCATTATGAACACAGACAGATCCAAAACATTCAGAATGGTCATGCTCGCCATGATGGTTGCTATCGGCGTAGTCATCTCACCCATTCTGAGAATCGAAGGCATGTGCCCGACTGCACACTTTATCAACATTGTATGTTCCGTACTTCTCGGACCGTGGTACTCACTTCTTTGTGCCACTCTCATCGGAATTATCCGTATGATGTTTATGGGTATTCCGCCGCTTGCACTGACAGGAGCCGTTTTCGGAGCATTTTTATCAGGTGTTTTCTACCGCGCATCTCACGGAAAAATTATCTGTGCAGTGATCGGTGAGATCTTCGGAACCGGCATAATCGGTTCCCTGGTTTCCTATCCTGTCATGGCATTTCTCATGGGCAGAAGCGGACTGAACGCCTTCTTCTACACACCGATGTTTCTGGCAGCAACCTGCATGGGTGGCACTATCGCTTTCTTCTTCCTGAAAGCATTAAGTCACTCAGGAATGCTTGCCAAATTTCAACAAAGTCTCGGAGCAAAAGTATATGATCGAAAAGCACTCAAACATCAGACAGATGACCAGGTCAGCACAGCCGCTGATTCACTGCATCACTAATCCTATTTCTATCCATGACTGTGCCAACATCATTCTGGCGGCCGGAGGCCGCCCAATTATGGCAGAACACCCTGCAGAAGTCGCAGAAATCACAAGCCACTCTCAGGCACTGGCACTGAATCTTGGAAATATTACAGACGCACGTATGGAATCCATGCCGAAGTCCTTAGAAACCGCATCCAGACTCCACATCCCGGTCATGCTTGACCTGGTCGGAACCGCCTGCAGCAATCTGCGTTATGAATTTGCGCAGAAACTCATGAGTATCCACATGCCGAAACTTCTTAAAGGTAACATGTCCGAACTCCTTGCCATGTCCGGACAGACAGCTCACGCCATTGGCATTGACGCAGGCACACAGGATGTCCTCACAAATGACAACCGTTCCCGCCTGAAAGATCTCTTCCAGAAGAAAGCAGCCCAGTGGAACACAACACTCCTTATTACCGGAAAAGAAGACATGGTTATTTCCGCCAACGAGTGCGCATTTATCACAAATGGCACTTCCTCCATGTCACAGATTACCGGAACCGGCTGCATGCTTGGAATGATCTGTGCCACTTATCTGGCAGTCGCAGATCCTTTCACTGCTGCTTTATCTGCCGCAACAGAATTCGGTATAGCCGGAGAAAAAGCAGAAAAAAACAGCTCTGGTCCCGGAAGCTTCCAGATAGAGCTGTTCGATCAGTTTTATAAACTGACAGAACAGGATATCAACAGCTCCCAAAAAGTACTGTTTGCAAAATAAAAAAGTTCCTGTCAGATGATATGAATAAACTCAATTCATATCATCTCAGGAACTTTTTTATTACGCCACTTCTGCCTTGCGCATCTTCGTCAGTTCTCTTCTCGCAAACACAATCGCCAGCACAAATGCCGCTGCATCCGCGATCGGTCCTGCGTACATCACTCCGTCAATTCCCATAAACAACGGGAAAATAATAATCAGCGGCAACAGGAAAATTACCTGTCGTGTCAATGACATGACGATACCCAGTTTCGCCATTCCAATGGAAGTAAAGAATCCAGAAGACATTGGTTGAATCCCATTGGCAAATGTCATAAACATAAAAATCTTCAGATAACGTTCCGCAAACTGGAAATACAGATCACTTCCCGTTCCAAAGATGCTCACGATCTGGTGAGGAAACAGCTGGAAACAGGCAAAGAATATCGTAGCAATCACTGTACATGCAGTTACAGAATAACGATACGTCTGTCGAACTCTGTCATATTTCTGCGCTCCATAATTGAATCCCCATATCGGCTGACTGCCCTGAGAAATACCAATACAGATTGCCATAAATACCATATTAACTTTAGAAATAACACCCACACATGCAATCGGAATATCACTTCCATAAACAGAATTTCCACCATAATATCGCAGGATATTATTTAATACAATCTGCACAACTGCCATTGCAATCTGATTAATACAGGATGCAAGACCCAATGAAATAATCGCGCTGAGATATGACAGTTTCGGTTTCAGCATTGCACCTGACAGATACATTTTCCGGAATTTCGCAAAATACAAAACAACCAGAAGTCCGGAAACAACCTGTCCGATCACAGTCGCCCATGCAGCACCTTTAATTCCCCATCCGCATCCGAAAATAAACAGCGGATCAAGAATCGTATTAATGATCGCACCAACCATAATGCAATTCATAGAATACGTAGGGCTTCTGTCTGCTCTGACAAGATGATTTCCACCTACAGATAAAATATAAAATGGAAGCCCTACCGCCGTGATTCCCGTATAATCAACCGCATACGGCATTACATCCGTCGTTGCTCCAAACAATGTCAGAAGCGGCTTCAGAAACACCAGAACAATTACCGCAAGGATCACACCGCTGATCACCAATGATGATAAAGCTGTTCCTGCAATCCCACTTGCTTTCTTTTCCTGCCCGGCTCCCATTTCCAGGTTATAATTGGACGCACCGCCAATCCCCAGGAGTAATGCCAATGAAGTAGCAATTGTCGTAACCGGAAATGCCACATTCGTCGCCGCATTTCCCAGCATGCCTACGCCCTGTCCGATAAAAATCTGGTCCACGATATTATACATCGCACTGACCAGCATACTGATGATCGCAGGAATCGCAAACTTCGCGATCAGACCACCCACTGGCGCAGTGCCAAGCGGATTCTGTGCCTGCGAATTTATCTCCTGCGTACTTTGGTTATTTTTTTCCAAGTAAAATCCTTCCTCTCTTAACATATTTGATACAGTTTCTATTCCCTCTAATTTCTTAAATAAGCACTCATTAGAATAACTTTTATTACTCCCCTGCTTTGTGCCGTGTTATTAACTTTAACATTTATTCTCTTTATCTGCAATGAAAAAAGCATGCAAACTCTTTCTGAATTTAAAGATCATTCACATGCTTTTTAGTCTTCCCTTACCACCTATCGCTCTGTACTATAACAACAGAAGGATTTTATCATAACTTGCTAAAACATAACGTATCTACCAGCTAATATACAGTCAGCAATTCGCTTTCATCTACATTTATTCATAACCAGATTACAACATCTCAATCAACGCAGCAATTCGTGTATTAAGCTGTCCAACATCAGACTGGGAATAATCTGTCTCTACGTGCAGATACGGAATCTTTTTCTCTTCTCTTACAAATCTGCCAACTTTACCTGCTTCCACATTGTAGGTATGACAGGCCTGTAAAGTCATCTCCACAACAGCTTCTACCTGATATTCATCAATTAATTCATTCAGCAGCTCAAAACGGTTCGGATTCGGCGTCATAACAGAACATCCAATGTTCAGATAACGTCTCGCAATTGCCTCATAGATATCCGGATCACTTTCATCAATCAGTCTGTCCACACTCTTCGCACCGGAACAGTTTTCAAAAGCAACTACTACACCACCGTTTTCTTCAATCGCTTTCACTACTTTCATAGTAGCGCCGCCCATTGGACATCCGGTAATTAAGATACGATGTTTCCTGCCTTCATTCTTACCTGCCGCATATTCTTCTTTTACTTTCGCTGTCAGTGCATCAATCTCTGCCGGAACTTTGGAACGATCAAATTTGAAAGTAGTTCCATATAATACATTATAGAGATTCTCCCCTTTCATTGGCGCTGGATCAAGCTTCATTAACTCATAAAAATCTTTCAGAGCACGGCGTCCCTCATTGCTGATGTGGACTGCTTCACGCAATTTCTCCTCTGTAATCTCTACGTCAAATTTCTTCTCCAGGTATTCCTTGAAGCGAATGATCTCACTCTTCCAATACTGCAGTGCAGCTTCCGTCTGTTTATGAGGAAGTTCCAGAATAAATACATCTTTAAATTCAGACATAAACTCATACATTTTCTTCTTTCCATCGCAGGTAGTCTCACCAACTACAACATCTGAGAAATAGAAAAATGGACATTTATCAGTCACTGCAAAACCATAACTTGCCTTGATCAGTGGACAGAGATTTTTCGGCAGTGTCTGCTCTGCTACCGGAATTGTCTCATCAGACATAGAGCACAAACCTACAGAAGCAGCTCCCATAGCCATTGCTATCTCCTGCGGAAAATATGTACAGTAAGAACCAATAACCGGAATATTCTGATCCTTGATCTTCTTGATCGCAAGAAATGAATTCTTTCTCTGCTCTGCAAACTCCTCAAATACTTCTGGTAAATCTTTAATTACTTCCATCTTTGTATACCTTACCTTTCTATATAGTTTTTATTTAATTGTCATACTGCTCTTATATCATTTCTCAAATTATCAGAATGGCATTTCCTACCTTAACGTTTACAAATAATTACATTAAACATTCTATAATTATTTCTTTTTTTCTTTAGCAAGTAACGACGCACCAAACGCTCCCGCATATCTTCCGTCTTTCATAGCTTCAACAGTACATCCAAGTTTCTCAGAAAGAATCTCCGCAAAATACGGACATTCACTCAATCCCCCTGTAAGAATTACTGTTCTAGGGCGCTGCTTTCTTCTCGCAAGCTGTGCAACTTTCTCCGCCACAGAATTAACCACTCCCGCAGCAATATCCTCTCTGCTTCGCCCCTCACCGATCATACTGATCACCTCAGACTCCGCAAACACTGTACACAACGAACTGATCGGTACTGCAGTCCCCTGCGCCGCCAGATCAAACAACTCCGCTATCGTAACTCCCAGTCGGTTCGCCATAATCTCCAGAAACTTCCCAGTCCCCGCAGAACATTTATCATTCATAAGAAAATCCTGGATCATTCCCTGCTCCACCAGAATCACTTTCGTATCCTGACCGCCAACATCAACGATTGCACAATCATTCCCTGCCATCTCTCTGCCACCTCTTCCGTGACAGGTAATCTCCGTAATTACAAAATCCGCATACTCTACAGCCACACGCCCATACCCTGTAGCAGCCACACGAACTTCTTCGCTCTTTACATCAATTCCCTCTTCCAGAAGCCTTGAGGCAATCTCCGAAGCAGTCTCCTTACTGCTCCATCCCGTAGGCAGCACAAACTTCAGTTCCTTATCACCAGTCACAACTGTCTTCGAAGCAGTCGATCCGATATCAATTCCAACATAATACAACCTTTCTCACCCGCCTTTACCTATCCTTTTTTATCCATTTCATCATTTTCCAATACCATTTCCGAAAAAAACTAATCATTAAAAACAACTCTTCTTTTACATTATACCCGTTCCCTTCGATAATCAAAAATTCAAAAACAAAATAAAAGCAGGGTATTTATTGCATCTGTCAATAAATCGCACCTGCTTTTTACTTCGCTATTCTATATTATTTTTTCTAATATCATATAAACAAGATTAACCATCTCGTTATTTGTTCATAGCTCAATATGCCGTCGTTTATTAGTCAAGCGGATATTCGCAATTGAAGCAGGGGACTTACTTGATTTTGTTAAAACCTCGTATGCTTATTCACATATCTCGCCTTATACTTAGAATAAACAATTGTCTGATCCTTATACAATCCATAATATCCGGAAGCCGCATAACTGATAGAAACCGCGATCAGATAAAAGGAAACGCCCTTAAATCCAAACATCTCAAACGCAATCAGAATCGATGTGATCGGGCAGTTAGTCACGCCACAGAACACTGCTGCCATTCCGCACGCCGCACAGATAGATGGTGAAAGTCCAAGCCAGTTTCCCATCACACAACCAAATGTCGCACCAATGCAGAACGACGGCACAATCTCACCACCACGGAATCCTGCTCGCATCGTCAATGCCGTCAGAATCAGTTTCCAGAAGAAATCCAATGGCCTTGCCTGTCCTGTCTCTACTGCTTTCTCGATCAGTTCCGCACCGGCTCCCATATAATCCGTAGTTCCCAGAAGCAATGTAATTCCAATCACCAGACATGCTCCCACAACCACACGAACATACGGATTCTTAAAGTATCTTCCATACGCTCCTGCAACCCCATTCAGCACCATACAGAACACAATACTGATCACCGCACATCCTACAGCAACAACTCCCATTTTCAGCCCCGTCTCAATGGTCAGTTCTGGAATATCCACTACATGAAAAGCCTCCGGCGTAACTCCCATACCAGCCGCAAATCCGGATGCAATCAATGATGCGATCATACATGGCATCAGCGCCGTATAATACATAACACCAACACTCACAACTTCCAACGCAAACACAGCCGCTGCCATCGGAGTTCCAAACAACGCTGAGAACGCCGCACTCATGCCACACATAACGATCACATGACGATCTTCTTCATCCAGATGGATCCATCGTCCAATCTGATTCGCAATACTTCCTCCAAGCTGAATTGCCGCACCCTCACGTCCTGCAGAACCACCCGCCAGATGTGTCAGCGCCGTAGAAATAAAAATCAGCGGTGCAGACAGAATCGGTACATCATCCTGTGACCTCACCGTGGAAAGCACCTGATTCGTACCTCCATCTTCCTTGCCGAACTTCTCATACAGAAACACAATGATCAGACCCATTACAGGCAACAGATAAAACATCCACCCATTCTCTTTCCTGTAATTCGTCACACCTTTCAGCGCAAAAGAAAACAGCGTACTCGCTGCTCCCACAATACATCCCACAAGCACCGCCAGCATCAGCCATTTCACAAGATTCGTCACATCCCGCTGAATCTCTCCGCTATAATATTGCAGTTTCCTTTTCAGTGGACTTTTCTCTTCCGTGCTTTGTTCTTTCGTGCCATTCTCCTGAACTGCACGCTTTTCCTCTTTCTCCATTTCCCCCTCTTACCTTTCCTGAATATTCTAATATGAACTACTATTTTTATTCTAGCATACATTTTCCATATCTTCCAGAAACATAAGAAAGAGAAATTAATGTATTTTTCTTAAATGTTATCTACTGTGCAAGTCCTGTTTATACCTCACCCTTTTTTAATTTTCGTTCTAACTCTAAAACTTCTTTTCTGCATAATTCTATCGCATCATTACAGGTTTCCACATCATCACCATCTATCTCTATGCTATCATCACCGGGATATCTGGTTGAAAAATAAAAACCATCTATCATCCTCATATGTGTCTGCATATCTTTTGAAAACTCCACGCCCATATTTCCCTTTAAAAATTTCATCAATCTGTTCAGACTATATGTACGCAAAATATTTTCAAAATCTTTCTGTTGCATTGCCTCATTCGGTGTATACTTCATATATTTTTCGCATATTCCCTGCGCCATGGCACCCATCATATTTGCAACTATCCCCGCATCATAAGAGGCTTTAAAATATTGAAAATCATTTTCTGCAAAATCAAAATAACTGTTCAAGGCCATATCTGAATTCCTTCCTTTCGCACATTTGTATAATACAGCATTTTGTTCCTTTTCCAGTCATCGCCAACTACAATTTTCAGATCCGTTTCTGCATCATCCAATTCCTCAGAGGATACTTCTGATTTTAGAAGATAAAGATATTTTTTAAGTTCCGGCCGGGAGCGGAATGACTCTGACAGTTCCAGAAACAGATCAACATCACTGCTATATTTCTCTTCTCCCCGCGCACAACTGCCATACAGATATATTATCTTAATATAAGGTCTTATGCATGATGATTGAATAGCTCTTAAAGCATACTCCGCTGCATTTCTCTGCCGTTTTGATCTGATACATGTCAGCATTTCTCTCCCTCCTATTTTCTCTATATATTATTTCCAGATTATACTCATATTTTCTACTTCAGGATTCCTTTGTAAAAAAATTATAGCATTCCTGTTCTTCTATGGCTATCTCCCGTTTATCTACAGAAAAAAGCTACCGTGTCCCGTAGCTTTCCCCTGTCAAATAAATTCCTATATTTATCTATTTCCCTTCAAAAATCTGCGCAATCGGTGAATCCGAAGATAGAATTACTGTCTTGTCCCCACCTTTCATCGAAGTCTTTAACGCATCCAGACTTCTCACAAATGAATAGAACTCACTCCTGTCCTCTTCTCCATAAGCCTGCGCAAGGATTTTCATATATTCCTGCTCACCCTCTGCTTCCAGAATCTCCGCCTGTTTTTTCGCATCGGAAATCTGTATTGCTACTTCTTTGTCTGTCTTATTACGGATTACTTTTGCTTCAGAACTTCCCTCTGCTTTATAAGTAGCCGCGATATTATCTCGTTCAGAGATCATTCGCTCATATACTGCTTCTTTGTTATCATCCGGCAGGTCCAGCTGCTTGGTTTCAAATTTAAGAAGTTCGATTCCATACTGATCCATGTTCGTTCCAATTGCCGTCATAACCATATCGGACAATTCCCCGTCACGGCTTGTGATCACTTGATCCTGGGACATACTGCTGATTGCATTTTTAGTTGCGTTATACACAGCAGTATTAATTCGGCTCTCACCGCTTTCCACAGAAGAGTTTAACGTCTGTGCAAATTTAAGTGGATCACTGATCTTCCAAAGAACATAACTGTCACTGATCATCGTCTTCTTATCTTTTGTAATTACATCAGAAGCAGCCAGATCATACAACATTGTCTCCTTTGGCAGTGACTGTGTGCTTTCTATAAATGGAATCCTGAAACTGATTCCCGGTGAGCTGATTACTCTGTCAACTTTACCAAACTGACGGATCAGTTTATATTCGTTCTGCTGCGTTACAGTTACCGACGCTCCGACAGCTACCACAACTGCTGCCACACCAATTAATATTCCAACTTTCTTACCTTTCATAAATTAGTCCTCTCAAAAATTACATCTCAATTTTCGTATTTCATTTAACACGCTCAATTATATTTACAACTATCAAAAGAATATTTCACCAAATATGATTATGCCACTTTCATAAAACACATATAAAACCTTATATATGTAAAATATTTTCTGACCTTTAAACCATAATTTCTTTATTCTTAAATCATTACTCATTCTCAGAACCATTTAAATTTTGTGTAGCTTCATCATTCTGCTGATCTGAGTTCTGCGTCTCTGTCACATTCTCTGAACTATCCCCTGTAAAAGAATCCAACGGCAGCACTTTCTGCACTCCATCCCCATTATCAATCACAATCTTCATACCCGGCAGCACATCTTCCATTGTCTCGTAAAACATACGTTTCTTCGTGATCTCCGGATTCTTTACGTATTCCTCATACATCGCATTAAAACGAGCAACCTCAGCTTCCGCTTCATTAATCCTTACCTGCTTCTGTGCCTCAGCATCCTGAATGATCTGATCCGCTTCTGCTTCTGCTTCCGGAAGCTTTTCGTTTCTATATTTATTCGCATTGTTCAGAGCAGTTTCTTTTCCCTGCTTGGCAGTTTCTACTGCTTTAAATGCTTTCATAACCTCCTGTGTGGGCGGTTCTGAATCCTGGATTGTGATATTCACAAGCTGAATCCCCAGATCCTGTTCCTCCATCTGCTTCAGGATCATTTCTTTAATCTTACTCTGGATCTCACCTTTTCCGGTGGTAAGCACTTCATCCACATCATAACTTGCGATTACTGTACGGATACAGCTTTGAGAAATATTTTTTAGAATATCTTCCGGTTCCTCTGAATTATAAAGATATTTTACCGGTTCTAAAATTCTGTACTCAACAAAGAAATCTACATCAATAAAGTTATAATCCGAGGTAATCATAATGCCCTCATTCTCAACCACCGAATTATCTCCCATACTATATCCAATAGGAAATCCCTGGATCGTTGTATTTACTTTCTGTACTTTCTGTATAAAAGGAATCTTAAAATGCAGTCCTGTTTCTGCCACTGCCTTCGGCACTCCGAAAGTTGTCAATACTGCCTGTTCCTGCTCCTGGATCTGATAGGTAGCATCTCCTGCAAGCCCTGCAATAATCACCAACCCTGCTGCTCCTATTACAATACGTTTCACATGTTTTCCCGGCTTCTGTAATTTTTTAAATGGATTTACTCTTTCGTTCACTTTTCTCCTCCGTTTCACCATTTGGCATAATTAAATTTTTTGCTTCTAAAAATTTCCGAAGAAAAGAAAAAGACTTTCATTTCAGACATAATATGAGCTCTTCTCTTAATGTCTAAAACAAAAGTCTTGCCGATTATATCATAATGCGGGCATTCTTAATCTGCCGTTCTGACGCATTTATGTACCATTTATAGGAAAAACAAGTCCAGTTCTTCATAACGATGGCCGCTACTCCCTTTTCTTTGAGCAGCATCATATCATAACCATTTACAAAATGCAAGAAATATTTTTACGTAATTCCTATAACATGTTATACTTATTGTATTAAAGTCGAAATTTTTCATAAATCATACGTTATCTGACAGATTTTATACTTTTTAGCCCTGACATCTTATGTCCGACGGATATACACAATTTAGCTAAAATATATCTGCAGGAAATCTAATGATTTCGACTTCAACTTTAACCAGGAGGACTCATTCATGAAAGCATACGAACGCTTATTATCTTATGTAAAGGTTTTCACTCCAAGCAGTGAAGAAACCAACACATCCCCATCCACACAATACCAGTTTGACCTTGCCAGACAGCTCGTGCAGGAATTAAAGGAACTGGGTGTGGAAGATGCCGATGTAGATGAACATTGCTATGTCTATGGACATATTCCAGCAACCAAAGGATATGAATCCTGCAAAAAGCTGGGCTTTATCGCTCACATGGATACAGTATCTGATTTCTGTGATCATCCGGTTACTCCGGTTGTCACTCCAAATTACGATGGCGGAGAACTTGCACTTGGAACCAGCGGCAGAGTTCTTTCCCCAAAGATGTTCCCGCATCTGTCCACATTAAAGGGCAGAACCCTCATCACTTCCGATGGAACTACCATCCTCGGTGCAGATGACAAAGCCGGAATTGCCGAGATCATGACCATGATTGAACACCTTAACAATAAAACTATTGCCCACGGCCCAATTTCTGTTGCCTTTACTCCGGATGAAGAAATCGGAATGGGTACTGACTATTTTGATGTAAAGAAATTCAACGCAGACTATGCATACACTCTTGACGGTGATACCGAAGGAGAAATCCAGTATGAAAACTTTAATGCAGGACGCGCAGTAGTTGAATTTACCGGCGTAAATGTACATCCCGGTTCTTCCAAAAATACAATGATAAATGCAGCACTGGTTGCTATGGAATTCAACTCTATGCTCCCAGCTGCCGACACACCAAGAGATACCGAAGAATATGAGGGATTTTTCCATCTTGATGCCATGAACGGCAATGTCTCCACAGCTATGCTGGACTATATTATCCGTGACCATGATGCAGCTTCTTTCACCTGCAGAATCAAAACCCTGGAACACATTGCTAAAATCCTTAACGAAAAATGGGGGGAAGGTACTGTAAAACTTACGATTACAGAACAATACAGAAACATGAAAGAAATTATTAATACCTGCATGGATCTGATCGACTGTGCAACCGCAGCCTGCAAAGAATGCGAAACTCCTGCACTTATCACTCCGATCCGCGGAGGCACAGACGGTGCACGCTTAAGCTTTATGGGTGTTCCATGCCCGAATCTCGGAACCGGCGGACATGCTTTCCATGGTCCTTATGAACACATTACTGTTGAAGGAATGGATATCGCTGTAGAAGTAGTGTTAAAAATTATTGAATTATTTTACAAATAATTTCAGAGTCAAGCGGATAAAATCATCCGCTTCGCTACGTGGCTCTACACCAAATAACTGCTCCGCAGTTTATCAGAAGAAGCTTGCACTCCTCCTGATACAAGCAAGTCCCCACCCACTGCTTATTGCTTTTCGCAATTGAAGCAGGGGACTTACTTGATTTGGTTAAAATATAAAGCAAGACCCTCGCTGCCAGCTAAGGTAACAGCGAGGGTCTCATTATTTTTTTGCATAAACTCCTTAAAGTTTTTCTTTCATTAACATATCTCTGCTGATTGAAACATAAAACTTACTTGACTTGAATCAGGCGGATATTCACAATCCACTTCTCTGTCTGCTCACAGGAAAGAATCTTGCTTTCAGGATTCTCCGCCTGCGGCGGGTCGCTCCAGGGACATTATTCCGTATACATATTTCCATTTTCATCTGTCCAGGTTCCATCTCCATTGTCACTGTAACCAGTTCCATCATCGTCTCTATAGTAGTAATCTCCATTGGTCGTCTCTGTAACTGTAATTGTATTCCCGTCAGAAGAGGTCAATGTATACTGTTCTAATTCCTTACCAAAATAATGGGTTGCATCATTCAAAGCAGAATAAGCATTTCCGTTCTCATCTGTAAAATAGAAATCCGTATCATCAGTGGTATACTCCATTCCATCATATCCTCGATATGAACGAGAATAGTCTGCATAAATCTTTCTCTCAACTTCAATCATATTACCACTGCTGTCCTTTAATGTTATTATATCTGTATTAATAACAGTTTTATTTACATTATTATCTCCGGAATTTCCATTATCATCTGTGTTCGAAGAACCATCTCCTGAATTACCCGGAACAGAATTCTGGCCAGTTGAATTTTCTCCTGTACCATCGGAAGTATTCACTCCAGTTTGATTCTGTCCTTCTATTTCTTCCTGAATCGCATTCTCCGCCTTAACATTACTATTCAAATCATTCTTATTTGCTGTTGAATCTTCTGACATATTTTCCTTTTCTGTCATCTGCTGATCGTCCGATGTTTTATGATACGTCATCATATCAACCAGTTCCCTCTTCTTAGAATCTTCATCAAACCCTTTCTCTGCAGAATCCTGTCCGTCAGATTTTCCTTCATCCCGAACACTCTGCGCCCCGGAAATTACTTCTCCAGAAAAGCCAAACGCCAGATTTCCTCCAACAAGCACTATTGCCAGAATTATCCCCGGAAGAATATTCTTCCGAAGTTTCTTCATATTCAGCATATAAAGAATTCTCTCTTTAAAAACCATGCTGCTGTCATTCAGGCTTGCAGTTACATATGGCACCTGATTGTCTATAGCAACCGTTCTCAGCAACAGTTTACGATACAATTTATGGTCCGCTGCACTGCAGACACGAACAACCTCCGCATCACAGAGATTTTCAATATCTTTATCTGCTTCCCACAACATAATCAGAAGCGCCGGATTAAACCAATACACAGATGCACAGATTCTGAGAATCATCTTATACCATAAATCCTTATGTAAATAATGTGTCAGTTCATGGCGATAAACCAGCTTCAACTCTTCTGCCGAATATCCAACTGCAGGAAGATATAACTTCGTCCGAAATAGTCCTGCCAGAAGAGGAGTACTAAGTCCTGCATTCTGCATCAATTCAGGTCTTCTGCGAATTCTTTTCTGTTCACATACATCCCTATACATCTTCCATTTCATTAAATCGCACGCCGGAATACTCATCCTCTTTAGATTTTTCATGGAAAAATAATATGCACATAATTCTGCCAGTAACTTTACAACAGCTCCTGCCAGCCATACGACCAGAAAAATTTCCGCAGCCAATGGAACGATATGTCCACCGGATAATGCTACAGATTTTGCTCTATAATATGTCTGATCTGTCAAAACTACATCTGCTGATGTCTTATTTATCACAGTCATATTCTGCGATTTTGTATCCTCATCAGCTTTATCTGCTGAGTTTACTTTAGCAGAATTTGCATCCAATAAATTCGTTTGTTTTGCAGCTATTATTTCATTTCCACTGTTTTTTATTCCCGGCACACGAAAATTTATAAGAGAAATATCCGACGGAAGTCTTACAGGGATCAGCAGGCTCACAGCAACAGCAAACCACACCACATATTTCCATCTCGCTGTAAACCTGTTCTTTAAAACAACAGCTAAACCCAGCACAAGAAAAATAATAACTGCGGAGATAATATTAAGTTTCAAAATATGCAATGCAAATTCCGCCATTATTTAATCCTCCTTTTCATCCAACTCCTTCAGAAAATCGCTGAGATCATGAATTTCTTCTGAACTTATCTTTTTTCCCTGATAAAGAGAAGTCACAAATTTTTTCAAAGAATTACCGTAAAGTTTCTCCAATACATTCTTACTCTCATTCGCCTGATAGTCTTCCTGAGACACCAGCGGAGTATAGAGATTCATCTTTCCCTGCTTTTCCACAGAAACAAAACTTTTATTCTCTAATCTGGTCAGCAATGACAATATAGTAGTAGGAGCCAGCTGCTTTTTCACATTCACCAGTTTCTCAATCTCTGCCCGGGTCATCGGAGGAGTCCCGTTCCATAAAGCCAGCATAATATCCAACTCTGACTCAGGCAGACGCTGATATGCTTTCTTCAACAAAATCACCTCATTTCTTCTACAATTGTAGGAATAATTTTATTGTAGCAAGTCAGTAATATCAAGTCAATATACTACATAGAACTAATTAATTTCTGTATAGTCAATTCCGTTTTCATCCGTCCAGGTTCCATCCCCATGGTCAGAAAAACCAGTTCCATTGTCATCTCTGTAATAATAATCTCCATTTGTTGTCTGAGTAACTGTAACCGTATTTCCATCAGAAGACTCCAGTGTATGCTGCTCCAGTTTACCGCCAAAATAATGAGTTTCATCATTTAAAGCGGTATATTCATTTCCATTTTCATCATAAAAACAATAATCATCATCTGTTGTATATTCCATGCCATCATATCCACGATATTCTTCCGAATAATCTGAATGCAAAAATCTCTGAATATCAACTGTATTGCCATCACTGTCTTTCAATGTTATTGTAGATGTAGAAATAATATCATCATCCGAATTGTCCTCTCCTGAATTATCCTTCCCTGAAGAAGTTTCTGAAGAGCCATTCTGATCTGATTCCTCATCTCCGGAATCCTTTCCACTACCATCGGAAGAATTTTCATTCAATGCCGGATTTCCCGGATAAGAAATACTCTCCACCATCTCACGTACCTTACCAATATCATCCGCATCCTTTGCAAATCCCTTTACCACATAAAGATCACTGCCAACAGAATAAGCAGCTTCGTAGCAGGCTGCATACTGGTCACTTGCCTTTGCAAACAATGGTGTATCATCATCTTCACCATATTTATAAACACCAACCCAATCCTTACCACTTACAAAATAAGCATACGTTCCCTTCATATCTTTCTGCTCCCAGTCAGAACTCACCGGCTGTGGATCAAACTTGTCACTCCCGCTATTTTTCGCCCACACAGCACCTGATCCAACCGCTGTCATGCAAAACACTGATAAAGAAGCGACAACCGCAATAAATTTTTTTCTGTTCATAAAAATTCCCCTTTCATCTTTTATTGTAACTCCATTTTCATTTTAATTCTTCTACTTTTGTAGAAGTTAATCATATACTACATCTGTAGAAGATCAATGTCAAGATATTTTTCTACAAATGTAGTAGTTCATGTATCTGTCACACATCAAAAAACATTTTTTCGGCATGCGAATATCTGCTTGACCCACAAAAAAGCCAGCTATATATGAATAGCTGGCTTTTCTTATGACTTAATTCAGTTAAAATGCAGTACACATACACATATTAACGTTCTTCTCAACATCCTCCTTCTCTGCAAAAGGTCCAGGAATTACCTTAGCCCCTCTATGTCCTCCAAAGTAATCAGAGTCAAACGTTATCGGTGTTCCATCCGGATTTTCGAAGAATTCTTCCGGCTCAAAAGCTTTACCCAAAACTTCTGTATTGATCATACGACCGGAAAAATCTCCAAGAATCTCATATATATTTGTATCCAGAATATATTTTCCATCTTTTTCTGTTAACTCTACCTTTACGCTCTCAGAAGAAACAAGACCATCTTTCTCATGTTTCCATGCCTTTGCCCCATTAAGGTAAACATTTCCTTCACTCCATACTGGTAAATGGTCAAAATGAACTGGTTCCAGTTTTTTCATATCTGCAGGTTTTGTAAAATCAAACTGTGAAATCCATTCATCATAAGTTGGATACTCATCAAACATCCAGGTTCCGACTTTTCGGTTCTCAGAATCAAATCCATCATCTGAATCATGCATTGTAATAAAATCTTCTGAAGGCCATTTCTGAACAAAAATATTATTATAGAAACGGTCATCACCATGAAGTATTGTCATAAATCCCATGACTTCTGTACGGTGAGGCATATGATAAGGAGTATAACGCCATCCGGTTCCTTCACCCACACAAGTTAAAGCACCGCAGATCAGATTATGTACCATAGCAACACCCTGAGTAGCAAAACGCAGGCTGGCATCTGATAAAAGGATATTGTTATCAATAAGAGTAGGACCATGACCTACTTCAACAAAAATATCCTGGCACATCATACCACCTTTCAACTGTTTAGCAAATGCCGGACGCTGATTGTCATGGAGCAGGTTCTGAGAAAGTCGTGTACCCTGAGCTTCCCAATCACACCAGATTCCCATAGTACAATGATGAATATGATTTCTTCTCATAATAACATCAATTGCAGCATGCATCTTAATTCCGGCAATTTCTGCTCCGCCCAGTTCCATCATATTGTTGATATGATGAATATGGTTGTCCTCAATGATACTGAATACACCACCCATTCGACCAATAATACCACCCTGCTCACAATGATGGATATTGTTTCGACGGATAATATGACTTCCTACATTTTCCTTAAGCCAGCCATGATACTGTCCGCGGCATACTGCATCTCTTTCCATCTGGGTTGGACTCTTAACGTATTTATTAGTAAAATAATGATCGTTATCCGGATCGTAGTATTTTCCAAGGGAAATACCTGCACATTTACTGTTAGAAATCTCGCAGTCCTCAATGATCCATCCCTTACTCCAATGAGGGCCGATCATACCGTCCTGATAAGCAGCAGGCGGAGCCCAGGTAGTAGCTGCTTTTGTAACTCCAAAACCACTGACTGTAATATATCCTACCCCGGTTTTAGATGGCATAAAGCATTCACGACGTACATTAATTTCTACATTTTCCTCATTTGGATTTTTTCCATGAAAATTAGCATAAATTACTGTCTCGTCTTTTTCCTGATCCTGTTCTGTATACCATTTGTAAGTAGACTCTTCCGGAACCCAACTACAGTCATAAACCTCACCTTTAATACAGTCTTCCACACTTCCTGCTTCATAAAGAGCACGGTCATTAAGATATACACATCCTGTATGTTTATCAGCTTTGGCAAAATACCAGTCCCCATAAACCATAGTCGTATATGGATTATAACTGCCAAAGAGGCTGTTCGCTACACGGCATACCCATACATCTTCCTTATAAGGAATCCATGTCTGAATACGTTCTGCTCCAGTGATAACTGCCCCAAGAGGCTCTACACTCCTGTAAATAATTCTCGCATCCTCTGTACCTGCATGAACCGGATCTACATATTCACGGTAAACTCCAGGAGCTACCAGAACTTCATCTCCCGGCTGTGCAATTTTCGCTGCATCATTGATATGACGAAACGGCATCTGCTCTGTACCATTTCCATCATGACCAGCTTTCCCATTTACATAAATCTTCATGTAAAACCCTCCCATATATGTTTCTAAATAACTTAGATTCTATAAACTTTGCTAACAATTTTAAATCGCATTATTCTGCAATACAATATATTTTTAATCCCATTTTCTATAATTTTCTATAATACAACACCAGAGCGTGTTTGAAAAATCATTCCTGCAATCTGCAAATCCCTTTTTAATGTCAAGCGAATAAAATCAGCCGCTTCGCTACTTGCTCATAACCGCCATATTGACTTGTCTGATTTTTCACTCAACCACTGTTACACTCTCAAAACAAACAGTCAGAAAAAAGAATGGTTTCCCATGCATTTGCAGGGACCGTAGCAATTCTTAGGATTTGAAGATCTGCGTTATCAAAAAATCAGGCACTGTTTGAGCGCAGCGAGTTTGCCTGATTTTTTGATGCCTTTAGCAGATTTTCAAACCCTTAGAATTCCTAGGCCCCGAAACCGCATGGAAAACCATTTTTTTTCTGACGTCCCTTTTCTGGTATCCTTTTTATTCAATCACCTTATGTTTATCCCCATTTTTGCGCACAAAAAAACCAGCTATCATCCAGCTGGTTCTTCACTGTATCTTCAAAACTACATACATGCTGACATTTCCTTGAGAATTAACTTCCTGCGATTTCTTGGTCAAGCCCTCACCCGA
>CAJLTE010000026.1 GCA_905209435.1 uncultured Blautia sp.
TTTCTATCAGTATTTGAGATTAAGTAAAACGGTTCGATTCCGGTCTGCGGCATGAAAAACCTTGAGAAATCAAGGTTTTTTTTATGTCTAAAATTCTATTATGTTTCTTTTCTTACGTATTTGACAGCAACCTTGACAGCAACGCAGGAATGGCTAAAATAAAAATGAAGCAGACAAAGATGGTATGTAGGATTTTGTCTACATATCAGAGTGTCTGCTTCATTTTTGGTTTACAATTTAAACCTGTATTCTGTCTGCGACTTCATTTCCGAGAACGATCTTTCGGTTTGATGAGGAAATGATCAGTGAGTCATGGAACTTTTGGAGAACGCGGATTGTGCTGCCCTCATGAATATCCATATCGTGCATAGTCTTCATAACTTCTGGCAGTCCGAACATCCATTTAATTGTGTAAGTGTTTCCCTGACTGGAATTTGATAATGAATGCATAAAACAACCTCCTTGCATAAAATAAGGCGGGTAAAAAGGTTTACCTGGTGTCAGATATATATTACCTATATACCTGAAATTGACAGAGACACATGGAAACGGATTACCATAGAATTAGTTAGGCGGATAATTTTATCTGCCTATAACTGAATAGTTGCTCTAAAATGTATTAGAAAGAATTGAAATCCTTTCTAAATATGGACAAATTCAAGTACGGTGTGCTGCATTTGATAAATAGAGCAATAAGATTTTAATTCAGTAAAAAGTTAATGTCAGATAATTTGTTTCTATTGTTGTAATAATTGTATATCTACAAGTGCCAGTTCGTCAATTATAACATTATTTTATACAATAATTGAATAACTATTCATTTATTCAGATATTTCCAGTAACACCCAATGGCAAATAGCACAAAATACTGTGAGTAATTGCTAGAAATAGGGAGTTTGGTAATTAATGGTATATATAATTATAATGGACAGGATTTATTCTACAAATTTCAAATTATTGAGAGCATAACGAAGTGCCATACACATTAGTTCATTTCTGGAACGCCCGCTTTTCGCTGATAATTTATCATATTCTTCCTGAAGTTCTCTTTCAAGTCGAATGGTCATGGTAATGGATTTATCCTCTTTTTTGTCTGTATATTTTGGCCGGACAATAAAATCGTCATTTGGCATGCTTATCCCTCCTGTATAGTATGATTTATTCTGATGCATCAAGAAGTGTGTTACTGAAATCAGTGTAAACAGTAACGGATATAACGTTATAATATAAAGTATAATTACACGGGATTGACATTGATATACCACAAATTTATAATACATATAAGTATTACTAAATGAAGAGAGTGTTTATAGGCTATAAAACGGGGAAGGCTTATATTATAGGAATGCAGTAAATTAATAAATGTTTTAGAGAGCAAGAATAGAATTTATGAAAAGTGTGATTCAGAAACTGTATGATGTGTATATGAATAAAGATAACGAAGCAGATAATGAAGTAATATCGAAAATTGCAGGGAATCTTTGTAAAGAGAAGAAAGAAGCGGCATATCAGTGTTATCGGGAACTTAGAGCTAAGTTAAGTGGAGAATTGGCAGAGGAACTGGATTTATTAATGGATAAACAGTTGGAAATTTATCCGCAGGAACTGGAGGAAAGTTTTGCTATAGGATTTAAGACCGGTGCCAGACTGATGTGCGAAATTTACATCGACGAGTCGAAAGCTATAAAAACAGATGTGTAGAAAAGAAAAAACATATGGTGAAATCGAAGATGAAGGGACAAAATACCATAGTGAAGATAAGGGGATAGGAATAGGAAATAAGGAGGAGATCTGTTTGTATCGGGAGAAGTATAATTTTTCCTGATAAACTGTGGAGCAGTTATTCGGCTATAAGCAAGTTGCAAATACGGATTACTCATAGCCGAGTGACTGTAAATGAAAATTATTTCAGAGAAATTGTTTATGGGCAAAAAGTATTTTATTGAATTGCATCTGAAGTAATTCCAGATATATTACCAGAGATAGTGTTTGTGTCTATAAGTTCATCAATGCTGATTTCACTTAAGAGTCGTTCGATAGTATGCATATGTTCATTCATAACTTTTTCTGCAAGAGATGCATCTTTGTCAGTGATCGCATGGACGAGACGAGCATGCTGTGAGTCGATTTCAGGGGCTGTGCTGTTCTTTTGCATGAAATATGAGCGGATGCCGGTAATCATGTTTTCGGTAAGCTGTGAGGAAGCATTTAACACACTCAGGATCAACGGATTAGCTGAAATTTGTGCAATTTTCAGATGAAGGTCACGGTCCAGATCACCGCGGATCTTTTCATCCTGTGTACTGTCCAGTTTGGCAATAATGAGTTGAAGTTCAGCAGCATCCAACGGGGTACAATTTTGGGCAGCAAGAAAAGCTGCTTTGCTTTCCAGTGCACCTCGAAGCTGCAGTGCGTCCTGGATTTTGCTGTTATACATCTGGAACAGAATAGATAATGGTTCAGTGAGACAGTTACGGAGATCTGCGGCAATATAATTGGCACCTCCGTGTACACTGACTGTGATTCCAAGCAGGGAAAGAGCCTTCAGCACTTCACGCAGTGCAGGTCTGGAAATTCCAAACTCATCTGCCAGAATACGTTCAGCAGGAAGGGCATCCCCGGGTTTCAGCTCTCCGGTCTGTATTTTCTCGATGATCTGTTTCAGAACATCGTTAAATGTGCAGGTTTTATCTATTTTTCTAAACATCTATTTTCCTCTTTCTTAACCTTTCATTGTATACCTGAATACAAGTATACATCTATTTAATATTATAACTGATAAAAATGCAGATGCAACCGCTTCTTGTAAAAATCTATATGACGTACCGGTGGTGTTGCTTATTATTTACGTACGGTTATTTTCTATATAAAAATCTGGAAAGCATTGATTTTATTGGAATAATTTATGAAATAGGTTTTATTAGGGATTGTCAGGTACTTTTAGTTTATTGTGGCTGAGATTTATTATGTGAAGGTAATAAATGGGTATAGTTTGAGAGTGATTTGGGGTATTTTGAATCGTTGCACACAATGGGAGATAATTGTATTGTGCAGGATATTGATGGTTATATCAGCAGTATAACTGGTGACAGTTTTGGGAAGGAATAAAGTAAGCGGATCGGGGTAAGAATGGGGTAAAACTAAGATCTATGTTCCAGAAATCCCGTAAAATCAACATTCTTTGCTATTTTTTAATAAATTTTATAATTTTATTAGAAATTAGACAAATTTCTCTCACATTTATAGGTTATGATATTTACATCTTAAGGAAATGACAGACCTTAAGAGAAAATCTTTCCTTTCCCTAAAAAGTGTAAAATGAACAGTGAATCACCGCTTAACCGACAAGATCGCCGGAGAAGCGGTGATTTTGTTATATTGCTCCAATTCCTTCCACAAGTACAGAAGCAAGTCTGCATATAGAATATTGTTAAGGTCGTCTGTAGCGGTTAAAGCAGGCGTAGATTTCCTGAATTCTCGGAACTGCATAGCCGCAGGCAATATTCTGGTTGTCTGCAAAGAAAGACAGGCCATATTGAGTTAGGTTTTTCTGTAGATATTCTACGATTTCGGACAGAGTACGTTTTCCGTCGACTAAGTGTTCAACGGCATATTTTAAAAGGAGGCTTAAGGAGGCGGTTTGTTCTGTATCAATAAGCTGTTCTGTGTAGCGAAGATCAATTTCCTGTTTTCCAAGGGAAAAACTGTCTGTTTTAGAGACTTTGGTTTTTAAACGCTCAGGTCTGTCATTTTTGGAATTTCCATGACCGGTTCGATGGGAATGACTGGAGACAGAGACTTTTGTCATAACACGGTGATTCTCGGGGACATGAAACTCAGGAACTTGAATCTCCGGTAAAGGATACTGACTGCAGAGTTTTTTGACAGATGTCGTGATATCTTTCGGAACGTAGTTATCCATTTGTATGATTGTGTCTGCGATATGAAAAAATGCGCCGGAGCTGCCGGCGACCAGAATCGTGGAGATTCCGGCTTTTTCGTAGAGATTACGGGCACGTTCAAGAAATGGAGTGATCGGTTCTTTTTCACGTTGGATAATCTGTTGCATAAAGGCGTCGCGTACCATGAAGTTTGTGGCAGAGGTATCCTCATCAAGAAGAAAAAGATGACTGCCGGCTTCCATGCTTTCTACGATACCGGCGGCCTGAGAGGTACTGCCGCTGGCATCCAGGGTAGAGAAGCAATGGGTATCTTTTTTATTTGGAAGATCGTTGATAAACAGAGAAATATCAACATCTTTAATAAAGCGCCCATCTTCGGAACGCAGCTTGACGGCTGTGTCATCTGTAATCACGTATTCGCGGCCATCACCCGGAACATGGTTGTAGACACCAAACTCAAGGGCATTCAGAAGAGTAGATTTTCCGTGGTAACCGCCACCTACGATTAATGTGATTCCCTTTGGAATGCCCATTCCGGTGGTTGTTCCCTTGTGTGGAAGATTTATGGAAATACGCAGGCTTTCCGGGGATGTGAACCGAATGGAATCTTTCAGTGGGCGGGAGGAAATGCCGCTTTCTCTCGGAAGAATAGAACCGTCTGCAACAAAGGCACAGAGATTCCGGATTAAAAGTTCCCTGCGAATAAATGCCTGGTCTTCGGCAAGTTCAATATAGTCACGAAGTTCCTGTGCATTCAGACTGGAATAGAAAAAAGATTTTTTGATACAGACAGGCAGAAAGTCAAAAAGGATTTTTTCCAGTTCTGTAGCATTGATAGTACGGCCATTGGCGGGAAATCCCACAAAGAAACGGGCAGTGATTCCGTTTTCATTTATTTCACAGGCTGTTCTTGTGAGAATTTCCTGACCGCAGTGACTGACAGCGAGCAGGCCGCTTTTACCTGAACCCTTTGCACGGAAACTGAATTGATTGATCTGCTTTTCAAACTGACGTGTGAGATAATCGCAGAGAGTTGTCCGGGTGAGCGCATCTTTATAATATTCTGCAGGAAACAGAGCATTCCGGTGGGAAATATGGATACTTATATGAGAGGGAGAGGCGAAAGGATCCCCCTGGACATGATCAATGGATAAAAAATAGTTTCCGAAATGATAGACTCCTTTCAGACTTTTGTATGTTGGATAACTTTTTCGATTTATGGAATGGAGCTGTCGGTGCAGTTCTTCTGAATTGTTCATGGTGAAACCTCCTGTTTATTGTTCATATATTATGTTATAAAATTTTTTAGAGTGCTGTATGCCAATGACACATGTTAGCAACAATCATAGCGGAATATCTATTTTATCCAAATCAAGTAAGTAATGAATGGGGATTGCAAATATTCGACCGACAATTATAACATCATATTAACTATAATAGAAGGATAGGAAATTGTCCAGTTGTACGAATACAGAGTAACATTTTCATTAATGAGGATAAAATTCATTCCAGGTTGCATGGGGCAATGGAATTTTGGCTTGTATACCCCAGAAAAGTAGAGTATGAACAGTAAATCATTTTCAGCATTGGATAACCACAATTTTTATTATATGGAAAAATCAAGCAGGATGCTTTATAATAAAGAAAGCAATACTATGAACAAAAGTCAGATAGAAAGGCGGAACCACAAATGGAACGTAGAAATGCATGGCTTTCTTATACAGAAGCGGAAGAAAAAGAATTAGAAAAAGTGGCAAAATTATATCGTAATTTCCTTGATGCAGGAAAAACGGAACGTGAATGTGTGACACAGATTGTCAAAGAAGCTCAGGCAGCAGGATATGAATCTCTGGAAGAGAGAGCTGCTAAAGGTGAAAAACTGAAAGCCGGAGATAAAGTCTATGTAGTAGGTATGAAGAAAATTATTGCACTTTTTCACATCGGACAGGAAGATATCGAGAAAGGAATGAATATTCTGGGAGCACATATTGATTCTCCGCGTCTTGATATCAAACAGAATCCACTGTACGAAGATACGGATCTGGCATATTTGGATACTCATTATTATGGCGGTGTTAAGAAATATCAGTGGGTAACTCTTCCGCTTGCAATCCACGGCGTAGTAGTAAAGAAAGATGGAAGTGTAGCAGAAGTAAATATCGGTGAAGATGAGGATGATCCGATTGTATATATCACAGATCTTTTGATTCATCTTGCAGGAAAACAGATGCAGAAAAAAGCAGCAGAGGTGATTGAAGGAGAGAACCTTGACATTCTGATCGGAAGCAGACCTCTGAAAGATCTCCCGGATGACAAAAAGAAAGATGCAGTAAAGCAGAATGTACTGAATATCCTGAAAGAGAAATATGATATTGAAGAAGAGGATTTCCTTTCAGCAGAACTTGAGATCGTACCTGCAGGTAAGGCAAGGGAATGTGGTCTGGACAGAAGTATGATTGCTGCCTATGGACAGGATGACAGAGTATGTGCTTATACATCACTGCTTGCAATGCTGGAGATGGAAGCACCGAAACGTACCTCCTGCTGTCTGCTTGTAGATAAAGAAGAGATTGGAAGCGTAGGTGCAACAGGAATGCAGTCACGTTTCTTTGAGAATGCAGTAGCGGAACTTCTGGATGCAATGGGCTGCTATAGTGATCTGAAATTAAGAAGAGCACTGAAGAACTGCAGCATGCTTTCTTCAGATGTAAGTGCAGGATATGACCCATCTTATGGAGAAGCATTTGAGAAAAAGAATGCAGCTTATCTTGGACGTGGTATTGTTCTGAACAAATTTACCGGAGCAAGAGGTAAATCCGGATCGAATGATGCAAATGCGGAATATGTAGCCAGAGTAAGAAACATCTTTGACACACATGAGATTGCATTCCAGACTGCTGAGCTTGGTAAAGTAGATGTCGGTGGCGGTGGAACAATTGCTTATATCGCAGCACTTTATGGAATGGAAGTTATTGACAGTGGTGTATCAGTGCTGAGCATGCATGCTCCTTGGGAGATTACAAGCAAAGCAGATGTTTACGAAGCAAAGAAAGCATACAAAGCATTTCTGCTTGATGCATAAAGTATAGGAATGTTTTCTTGGTCAGGAATCTTAAGTAAAATGAATAATTTCCCTGAGATTTGCAAATATCTGTTTGATCAGAAGGGTTATAAAGAGATTTGTAATTCGGGGAGCCAGTATAAGAAAAATATGAAGAAATTGCAGTGCCTGTGTCGTTATGATTAACAGAGGCTTGCAGATTCCGCAGATAAGGACAGAGCTTTTGGGAGACCGGGGCCTGTCCTTTTTTGACAGGCAGGCTGTGGAATTGATCAGAAACATGCTGCCTGATCTGTCGAGGGGGGCAGGGTGAATGGAGGAGAAAATGAAAGAAGCGCTGATCAGAGTAAAAGATTTGTGTAAAATATATAATCCCGGTGAGAATGAGGTGCGGGCTCTGGATCATATTAATCTGGAAATTGATAAAGGAGAATTTGTTGCCATTATCGGACAGTCCGGGTCAGGAAAGTCTACATTTATGAATATGCTGGGATGTCTGGATGTGCCGACTTCCGGGGAATATTTCCTGAATGGCACGGATGTTTCTACTATGGAGGATAATGAATTGTCAGAAGTCAGAAACAGGGAAATAGGTTTTATTTTTCAGGGATTTAATCTGATTTCTAATCTTACCGCGATTGAAAATGTGGAACTTCCTCTCGTGTACAGAGGAGTAGACAGGAAAACCAGACATAAGTTGGCAGTAGAGTCGCTGACAATGGTTGGGCTGGAGAAACGTATGGATCATAAACCAAATGAGATGTCCGGAGGGCAGCAGCAAAGAGTTGCCATTGCCCGTGCACTGGCAGCACAGCCTCCGGTGATCTTGGCAGATGAACCTACGGGAAACCTGGATTCTGCTTCCAGTAAGGAGATTCTGCAGATTCTCAAGAATATGCACAAGCAGGGAAAAACGGTTATACTGATCACTCACGATAATGGGATCGCTGCTCAGGCGAGACGTGTGGTGAGGATCATTGATGGAAAGATAGAGTCAGATTTCATAAATAAGAACTACGGAAAAAAAGAATATGTAAAGAATCAGCTGGATGCATAAACAAAAGATAACACGTGATGGTGGTGTAAACATATATATTTTTATATATCATGTACGGTTATGAGCAAGTAGCGAAGCGGATGATTTTATCTGCTTGATTCATGAGGAGGCAGAAACAAAAAATTATGAAAAAAAAGAAAAGTAAAAAGAAAATTATCATAGGATCAGCAGCTGTTCTGGTAATTGCCGGCGGAGTTACAGTGGCCGGGCAAAGAAATTCAAAGGAGGAGCAGATTCCACAGGTACCGGTAGTGACAGCTGAGATCGGAGATGTTGAAGAAATCGTAGATGCTACGGGAATCGTAGGAAGCGAAGAAGAAAAGACTTATTATTCACCTGTAAATGCGGAGCTGAAAACAGTTGCTTTTTCACAGGGAGATGTAATAGAAAAGGGCACAAAGCTGATTGAATTTAATACAGAGGATCTTGAAAAAGACAACCAGAAAGCAGAACTGAATTTAAAATCAACGAAATATGATACAAAAGATACAAGAAACAAATCGGATAAAGCAGAGAAGAAACAAAAGGATGCAAAGAAAAAAGTCAGGGAACTGGAGAAAAAGATTAAAGATAAAAAGGCTTATGTGGCATCTTTGAAATCTCAGATATCAGCAGCCACATCTGCGGCACAGCGTCAGGCAGCAGCGCAGGCATCTGCCCAGGCGGCAGCTCAGGCCCAGGCGCAGCAGCAGGCAGCCCAGGCAAAAGCTCAGGCCGAAGCTAAGAAACAACAGGAGATCCAGAACCAGTATCAATCTGCACTCCGTACATATCAAACAGAGACACTGCCTCAATATCAGCAGAAGCTGTCAGATTTAAATACGCAGTATAACCAGGCCCAGAGAGATTATAATCAGACAGATACCGCATATCAGATAGCATTTGCCACATGGCAGGCAGATCCTTCAGATGATAATCTGCAGGCATTGAATGCTGCGCAAACTGCCAGAACACAGGCACAGCTGTCAATGCAGCAGGCAAAGCAGGCTTATGATGATTATAAACTGCAGGTGCCGAAGATACCGGTGATTTCTGATTTTACAGGCAGTGGTTCTGATTATTCAGGGGTATTTACTGATGGAACAGATATAGATTACAGCGATGAAAATAATGAGCCATCAGATGCTTATGATTATAGTGGGAATGATACGGGTACTGTGACAGCAGATACTTCCGCTCTGGAAAGTGCGCTGGAGGCTGCCAGTGATGAGCTTGCAGAGCTTCAATCTGACCTGGCTTCAGAGAAAGCTGTTGCTGATGCAGATTCTACAAGTCTGACAAAAGAGGAAAAGAAAAAGCTGAAAGTCACAGACAATCTTGCTGAACTGGATGCTAAATCTGCCAAAGAGCTGGTAGAGGAGGGAAAGAAAGGAATTACTGCAGAATTTAACGGAATTATTTCCAAGGCTGATATTAAACAGGGGGCAGCAGTTTCACAGGGAATGGAGCTGTTTACTATTGAGAATACAGATAAGGCAAGCGTAGATGTGACACTTTCCAAATATGATTATGACACTGTGAAAGAAGGCCAGAATGCGGAGATTACACTGGGAGATAATACTTATCAGGGTACTGTAACGAAGATGAGTCATATAGCAGTGCAGAATGAGAAAGGAACACCGGTTATTTCTGCTACGGTAAGTATTGATGATCCGGATGGGGATATTTTCCTGGGAGTGGATGCCAAGGTTAAGATTCATGCAGCATCTGCAAAGAATGTAGTGACTCTTCCTGTGGAAGTGGTTAATATCGGTAAGGATGGATCTTTCTGTTATGTAATTGAGGACGGACTGGTGACTAAGAGGAATATTACAACCGGGATCAGTTCAGAGGACTATATAGAAGTAACGGACGGAATCAAAGAGGGAGAGGAAGTTATTTCTGACCTTGGAGATTATACAGAAGGAATGCAGGTCCAGGCAGTTTCTGAACAGTCAGGAGAGGATACCGATGAGTAATCTGTATGAATATATTAAAATGGCAATCCATAATATCATGGCAAATAAAGGAAGGTCTTTTCTGACCATGCTTGGTATTATTATTGGTATTGCTTCAGTGATTGCTATTGTTTCCATTGGTGAAGGAACCAAGAACCAGATGAACAGTGAGATCGATGATATTGGCGGAGGACAGATTGCAATCAGCGTGAGCAGCGATGCACAGACTGCGGAAGAATATATCACTGCAGATGATGTAGATGCAGTCCGGGAGCTGGACGGAATCGAAGGGGTGAATGTTTCGGATTCATATGATGGTGAGACTACAACTGGTAAGGGGAATTTTACTCTTATGGTTACAGGTGAGGGACCGGATGCGAAGTTATTGAATAATGCAACGATGAAGCATGGCGTTTATTTTGGCGAGAATGAAGTGCAGGAGGGAAAGAATGTCTGTGTTCTTTCTGACTCAGATGCCAGGAAACTTTTTGGTACGGATGATGTTGTGGGAATGAGCCTGGATGTGAACTGCTATGGGCTGACAAAGAGTTTGAGGATCTGTGGTGTGACTACACAGAAAGAGAATGGAACTTTTGTAAGTTATACTTATGACGGGATGCCGGTAACTGTAAATGTGCCATATACGACAATGAATGAATTTACCGGGACATCGGATTATTTCTTCTCTATGAGTATACAGGCGGATAAAAGTCTGAACAGTCAGAGTGTCGCAGATAAAGTGGTAAGCCTGCTGGAAAAGAGACATCAGTGTGCAGGTGAAGATTATTTCCAGGTACAGAGTTTTCAGGATATCATGAGCTCCATGAACCAGATGCTGGATATGGTAACTGCTTTTATATCCTTTGTGGCTGGCATTTCATTGCTGGTTGGAGGTATCGGAGTTATGAATATCATGTTGGTATCTGTAACAGAGCGTACCAGAGAGATTGGTATCCGTAAGTCACTGGGGGCAAAAACTTCATCCATTATGATGCAGTTTCTTGCTGAAGCAGCAATCTTGACTGTAATGGGCGGACTGATTGGGATAGTACTTGGTGTGATCGGAGGTTACGCAATATGTTCTATCATAAGCAGCAGTATGGAAATGACCATCACTCCGGGAATTAGTTTGAGCACGATCATGGCGGCTACATTATTCTCCTGTGCGGTAGGTGTATTCTTCGGAATCTATCCCGCAAGAAAAGCTGCGAAGCTCAGTCCGATCGAGGCGCTTAGACGGAATTAATAGGAATTGTTTCTAAATATCCATTTTTTTCAACCAAAAGAAAAAAATAAAAAAAATTAAAAAAAGTGTTGACAAATGATCCGGTATAGAGTAGAATACTCATTGTTGTGAGGGACACGAGATAAAAACTTCACAAGGATGTGCGTTTAGCTCAGCTGGATAGAGCGTTTGGCTACGGACCAAAAGGTCGGGGGTTCGAATCCTCTAACGCACGCTAATAAAAAATAAGACAGTGCAGATGCGCTGTCTTATTTTTTGTTCGAGTCCGGCTCGGACTCGAACGGGTTCGATCTACATTTCATTTCGGTTGTTGCTAAACGCGTGCCACTGGCACGCAGCAACCTCTAACGCACGCTAAAACCGCTGGAAATTAAGATTTCTAGCGGTTATTTTGTTTTAACAAAGCTATTTGCTGATTTGGCTTTTATGTTTCAGAAAATTTTTAGTAGGTGATTATTATTGGTGATAATAATCTGTTGATCAGAATTTGACTAACAAATATCAGCATTTTTCCGCAATATCATAAATAAGGCGTTCTGTATCTTCCCATCCAAGGCATGGATCAGTGATGGAGCATCCAGGGGTCATGTGGTCGCTGATGTCCTGACGACCCTCGAGGAGATAGCTTTCGATCATAACGCCCTTGACCAGTTTCTTAAGATCCGGGTTATAGTTGCGGCTGTGGAGTACTTCTGTAACGATACGGATCTGTTCTTTGTACTGTTTGTTGGAGTTAGAGTGGTTGGCATCTACAATAACAGCAGGATTCTTGAGATCTTTCTTGGCATATAATGCAGCCAGAGTCATCAGATCTTCATAGTGATAATTCGGGATTGTCTGTCCGTACTGGTTTACGCCGCCGCGGAGAATGGTATGCGCCAGATCATTCCCGGATGTTTCCACGTCACATCCTCTGTAGATGAAATGATGCGGATGCTGAGCAGCAGTAACAGAGTTCAGCATAACGGAAAGATCACCGCAAGTAGGATTCTTCATACCAACCGGAATATCCATACCGCTGGCTGTGAGACGATGCTGCTGATTTTCTACAGAACGTGCACCTACCGCTTCATAGGAAAGGATATCATCCAGATAGCTGCGGTTTTCAGGATAAAGCATTTCATCAGCAGAAGAAAGTCCTGTTTCCTGCATAACTCTCATATGCATCTTACGGATCGCAATGATTCCGGCAAGAAGGTCAGGAGCTTTGTCAGGATCCGGCTGATGGAGCATTCCCTTATATCCGTCACCGGTAGTACGAGGCTTATTAGTATAAACTCGTGGGATGATCATCAGTTTGTCTGATACTTTATCTGCCACTTCTTTCAGTCTGCGTACATATTCGCAGACAGTATCTTCGTTATCAGCGGAACAAGGTCCTACAAGGACAATAAATTTATCTGATTCACCGGTGAAGATACGACGGATTTCTTCATCGCGCTGTTTCTTGATTTCTTTCAGCTCCTGGCTGAGAGGGTACTGAGATTTCAGAACCTCCGGTAAAGGGAGTTCGTGATTGATTGTGATTGACATGATTGGTTTCCTCCGTATAAATACCATGTAGATTTTACTTAGATCAAAGAGAACTGTTAAGCAATATTTCAATGATCTGAAAAGCTTTCCGGGCATTTTTCATTCTCATCAAGTATACCATGATGTCATTTTAAAATCCAGTACTTTAACACTTTAAACCGACAAAATTTAAATAAATATTTTAAAAAAATTTGGTTAAATAGTATAAAATACATTGTAGCAGATTAAATACACTGCCAGATAAAGCCGAAGGAGTTCCATCTTATGACAGTTGTAATAAATCTGCCGGACAATATAGTGCGTGTGGTTAAAAAACGAAGTGACCAGCTGTAAGTGTTAGGATTCAGTTGGACGCGTATAGTTTCGTGACTGTAGAGGAGTCATACCATACAGTTCTTTGAAAAGACGGTTAAAAATTGTCTGATTGGTGAATCCGCTTTCTGTCATTACTTCAGATACAGGCAGATCAGTAGTGGACAGAAGCCGCCCGGCATGGGAAATTCGCACTTCGTTTAAATAACGAAGGAAAGTAATTCCCATATGCTGTTTGAAAAAACGGCAAAAATATTCTTTAGTGAAACCAGTATGCACAGATATGTCATCAAGTGTAAGTTTTTCCATATAATGTTCATTTACATAAGTAATAATCTCGCGGATTGTATCATTCGGCTGCTTTTGTGTAACAGCAGTTCCGGGCGGAGAATAAACAGAAAAATATCGTATCAGATCAGCAAGCATCAGTAAAGCCGTACCGTCAGAGCGCATGGCACTGGTATTTTCGTCTTTTATATTTGTGCGTGTCAGGTCATGGGCAAGTTGACACAGGTGAATATATTGTGTGGATTTAGGGTCATCCAGAGGAAGTGGACGACATTTGATGTTGTACAATTCCAGATCAGGGCAGTAGACAGAGAGCTGTTTCTTATCTACATGGATACAGAGAAACATGTACAGGCTTGATCCGGAATGAATAGAGTGTACTTCTCTGGAATCAAATACAATAAGTTGATTATGGGAAAGATGGACTGTGTCATGTCCTGCGTGAATCGTTACTTCACCATTCAGACAAAATAAAATTTCCATAGCTTCGTGCCAGTGTAGAGGTTGATGGGGGCTTTCCAGTGCAGACATAGAAACCTGGATTCCAAGATTTCCAAGGGGATGTAAGGCTTCGTGGTAAGCTTTGGGCATATGCGGCTCCTTTCATGAGTGTTTAACCAAATCAAGTAAGTCCCCTGCTTCAATTACGAGAAGTAATGATCAGGGGGGACTTGTTTGTATCAGGAGGCGTGTAAGCGCCTTCTGATACAATGCGGTGCAGCTATTTGGTTATGAGCAAGTAGCGAAGCGGATGATTTTATCCGCTTAATTTAGATCCAGTAATTAGTAAAATAAATTTAAATGCAAGAGAAATGTCAATATCGTTGTAAAATAAGTTAATTATAGCACTGGATTAATAACAAAAACAAGGCTAAAATACAGGATGTAACAAGGAAAACAAAGAAAATAAAAAATGATAGGAGAGGATAAAAATGAGTACAGTAGTTATGAACAAAAAAGCAACTTTAGCAGAACGTTTCAAAAATTACATCATGAACAATGCAGACTACTTTGCAGCAGCTTCCGCAATGCTGACAGGAAATTCCTCTGCAGTTGTACAGGTTCTGAAGGATTCCAGACGTTTCCATTAAGAACCTTATAAGAAACAGTGATTAAAGAAGTAATATTTGTATAGAAGCGGCCGCCTGAAAAGGGCGGTATTGTTTTATAAATAAGGACAGACGGTTATTGCCTGTTCAACTTATATGTTGCTATAATAAGACCAGAGGTTTCACAGACTTCCGGTCTTATTTTGCGTAAAAGATATTATTGATATCTGCTCATTAGAAGAGATTGGGAAAGTTCATGTGATTTTACTGAGGAGGAGAGAATTGTGGTTACAGATCTGACAAAGGAGCATCCGGACAAAACGCTGTGGCGTTTTCTGTTGCCTATGATGCTCAGTGTAATGTTTCAGCAGATTTATAACATTGCGGACAGCATGATCGCAGGTAAGTTTGCAGGGGAGGATGCGCTGGCTGCGGTTGGAGCGTCTTATCCGATTACTGTGATCTTTATGGCGTTTGCTGTGGGAATGAATCTGGGAACTTCGGTTATTGTATCCAGATTGTTTGGTGCAGGTGACAGAAAAGGAGTAAGAAGAGCAGTTACTACTGCATTTGCGGCATCCGGGGTACTTGGAATTGCTTTGACTGTGTTTGGATGTGTGGCATGCAGGAGTATGATGGTGTGGATTCGCACACCGGAGAATATTCTGGCAGATGGAGAACTGTATCTGAAGATTTATGTGTTCGGATTGTTGTTTCTGATGCTTTACAATGTCTGTACGGGTGTCTGCACAGCACTTGGAGATTCTAAGACACCGCTGTATTTTTTGCTTGGTTCTTCAGCGGGAAATATTTTGTTGGATTTTCTGTTTGTAGCAAAGTTCCGTTGGGGAGTCAGTGGTGTGGCATGGGCGACTTTTATTGCGCAGGGGATTTCTGCGATTTTGGTTCTGATTACTGTGTATCGCAGACTCAGTGCAATGACAGCAGAAAAACAGCCACTATTTGATGCAAAATTATGTAAACAGATTCTGGCAATTGCAGTGCCGAGTATTCTGCAGCAGAGTGTACTTAGTGTGGGAAATCTGGTAGTGCAGGCAATTATTAATCAGTATGGTTCGGCAGTTGTGGCAGGATATTCCGGTGCGATCAAGCTGAATACGTTTGCTATTAATATTTTTATGACACTTGGTTCCTGCCTGTCCAGTTATACTGCACAGAATCTGGGGGCGGGCAAACCGGAGAGAATCTCAATGGGATTTAAAACCGGCTTAAAATTGTCAGAGATGACTGCAGTGCCATTTGTAATCCTGTACTTCGGCTTTAGCCGTCAAATGATGGGGCTGTTTCTTAATGCAGAGAGCACAGGCGCGTTAGATGCAGGTGTGGCATTTTTGCGGATTGTGTCGCCGTGGTATCTGATGATCGTGGTGAAACTTATGACAGACGGAATCATTCGTGGATACGGAGCAATGCTGTATTTTGTACTGGCAACGATTCCGGATCTGATTTTGAGAATTATTTTTGCGCTTATTTTCTCACAGAAATTCGCAAGTACCGGAATATGGATGGCATGGCCGTTTGGATGGCTCGCAGCTACGGGGCTGACAGTTTTCTTTTACAGGAAAGTACTGCGAAAGATGCTGGGTAAGAAATAGAGCGTCTGATATTGAAAGAACGTTGCTTAGGCAGAAACATTAAATTTGGCTGAGAGATTTCTAAGCTCAATTAAGCGGAGGGATATTTAGAAAATGAGTTTATACGCAATCGGTGATTTCCATCTTTCATTTATGGTTCATAAACCAATGGATGTATTTGACAAGAGATGGAAGAATCACGTAGTTAAAATTGAGAAGTACTGGAAGAAGAAAGTAACAGAACAGGATACGGTAGTGATTACCGGAGATCATTCCTGGGGACGGAATCTGGAGGAGTGTCAGGCGGATCTGGATTTCATTATGGCGTTGCCGGGAAGAAAAATTCTGCTCCGTGGAAATCATGATATGTTCTGGGATGCCAAGAAAACAGAGAAGTTGAATGAGATGTTCAGAGGAAAACTGGAATTTCTTCAGAACAATTTTTATACATATGAAGATTATGCACTGGTAGGAACAAAAGGATACTGTTATGAAGGAAAAGATAGTTACGAACATTTTCTGAAGATCAGAGACCGTGAACTGGAACGTCTGCGTTGCTCCTTTGAAGCAGCGAAGGCTGCAGGATATGAGAAATTTATCATGTTCCTTCATTACCCGCCGACAAGCATTGGAGAAATGGAAAGTCCGTTTACATTAATGGCGCAGGAATACGGCGCAGAGAAAGTAATCTATTCACATTGTCACGGAGAGAAAAGATATGATGACAGTTTCAAAGGTTATGTGGATGGAATTGAATATAAGCTGGTATCAGGAGATTATCTGAACTTTAAACCGGAGCTGGTTTTGCGCTGAGCAATAATAAAAAGAATATAGCAGCAGTAGTATCATATTATCTGGAAAAAATCCCTGGGAAGTATTATACTTTTCAGGGATGATTTTATTTTGAGAGAAAATAAATTTAAGCGGAACGGATTTCCGGAGGAGAAACGGAAAATGAAGATTTATTACAGAGAGAAATCTGGCGGAATTGAAATTCTGAGGTGTTATGGGATTGCGCCCAGGGTTGAAATTCCGGAGATGATAAATGAGAAAATAGTAATCAGTGCGGCACCGTATGCATTTTCCTGTCATATGGATGAGAATGAAGAGCTGAAGAATTCCAGTGTCTGGGAATTTAAAGATGGTTTTGGATTTGGCAGGGAAGAGCATGTTCTGGCTGGAAATGAGGTGGAGGAGATTGTTCTTCCGGACAGCCTGCGGGAGATTGGAAGATATATTTTTTATGGGTGCGGAAATCTGAAGAAACTGGAATTTTCAGATAGTCTTATGCAGATTGGATGTGGAGCATTCACTGGATGTCATGCATTGGAGAAATTGACTGTACATATGAAACAGGGAAAGAAATCGGGTGTTAAAGAAATGCTTGGGGAGATGTGGCAGAGGATTGATGTGACATTTCTTTATGAGGATAAAAAGGCGAGACTCGTATTTCCAGAGCATTATGACGAAGCGGTAGAAAATACACCTGCGCGTATTCTATATACGGAATATCATGGTTCGGGAAGCAATTACAGACAGTGTTTCTATAATAAAGAACTGAATTATCAGGAGTATGATAAGCTGTTTGAAATGGCAGTAGTGATGGATAAGCTGGAAGTTCTCGTGGATATGTCTTTTGGCAGACTGGAATTCCCGTATGAACTGACGGAGAAAGCCAGAATAGAATATCGGGGATATATCAGCAAGAATCTGAGAGAGATTGCAGTTTATCTGGTGAAACAGGAAGATATACACAGATTGGAAGTCATATCTGCACAGAAACTCTGGACCTTGGAAGGAATCGATGCTGCACTTGACAGTGCTACTCAGAGAAAAGAGAGCGAGATTTCCGCATTTCTTATGAATGAGAGAGCAGATTTAGTGGATAAGTCAGTTGGTAATGAGCGGGTGAATGTGGACAATCCAGAGAATTATCGGGGAATAGATGTAATAGTTCAGGAAAAAAGTGAACAATCACATATTGCGGAGAAGCAGTTGAATGTAAGACGGAAAAAGAGATTTGAACTATAGTTATTTGGTGTAGAGCCACGTAGCGAAGCGGATTGCGAATATCCGCTTGACCTGAAGTAGGCAGCTAAGTGGCCTTGTATGATAATGAATAATAAATAGATAAGATTATAGAGGAAAATAATTATGCAGCCAGAAGATAAAACACAGGAAATAGAAGAAACAGCAGAGCGCCTGCAGGTAATCGGCAGCAGTATTCTGAGGGCGGCAAGGGATGAACTATATCTGGGAATGCGTTTCTTGGATGTGGCATTGAGCAGTTTTTCTTATCAGATGGATGGTTCAATTCATGGTTTTGGAACGGATGGAAGAGTAATATATTTTCAGCCGCAGATGCTTGGTGGTTTATATAAAGAAAACAGAATTCTGGTAAACAGAGGGTATCTTCATATGGTATTTCACTGTATTTTCCGGCATTTTGCGTGGCGTGGTGCTGGTAGAAGTATTGGTAACAGTTATAGCGAAGGAGAGAATGTGGAAGCTGATCGGTGTGGGAGTGTAGAAAGTGAATGGAATCCAGAAGGTAAGAGTAGCGCTGGAAAATCAATTGAAGAGCGTATGTGCGATTTAAGCTGTGACATTGCAGTGGAACACATCATAGATGGAATGAATTACCGAAGCATTCGCTTTTCACGTAGCCTCCTGCGCAGAGAAACCTACCGTCTGCTTGAAAAAGAGGGCAAAACTCTAAACGCTCAGCGAGTATATAAGATTCTGTCAGGGTGGAATTTGAGTGAAAAAGATTTTACAAATCTGGAACAGGAATTCCACATAGATGACCATAAATACTGGGAGTGCAAGAGGCCGGATCAGAAGCCGAATCCTATGCTCAGCCGTAAATGGGGTGAAATTAATGATGGAATAGAAACAGATCTGGAGACGTTTTCGCAGGAGGCAGGAGAGCGTGACGGAGACTTCCTCGAACAGATTAAAACTGAGAACAGAAGTAAATATGATTACAGAGAATTTCTGCGGAAGTTTGCAGTTTTTCATGAAGAACTGGCAGTGGATGATGGCAGTTTTGATTACAACTTCTATACCTATGGACTGCGGTTATATGGAAATATGCCACTGATCGAACCACTGGAATCAAAAGAAGTTAAGAAAGTAGAAGAATTTGTGATCGTCATCGATACATCCATGTCCTGTTCCGGAGAGCTGGTGCGCAGATTTCTGGAGGAGACTTATGGTGTACTCAGTGAAAATGAGAGCTTTTTTACAAAAATAAATGTGCATATTATTCAGTGTGATGAGAAAGTCCACGCAGATAAGAAGATTACTTCTCAGAAAGAAATGAAAGCTTATATGGAGCATCTGGAATTATACGGTGACGGCGGTACAGACTTCAGACCTGCATTTGAGTGGGTGGATAAACTGCTGGAACAACATGAATTTCACAATCTGAAAGGTCTGATTTATTTCACAGATGGATTTGGGATTTATCCACAGAAAATGCCGCCATATAAGACTGCATTTGTATTTATGCAGGATAATTACAGAGATGTGGATGTACCGGTGTGGGCGATGAAGCTGATCTTGGAAAAAGATGATTTAGGTGAGCCGGACAGATAGTGAAAGGCAGGAAAGGATTTATATTATGGATATAAAACGAGCAAAACACGAGATAAAAGATTCAATAGAAGCATATCTGGCGAAGGATGAATTTGGAAATTATCTGATCCCTGCAATCCGGCAGAGACCCATCCTTCTGATGGGGGCACCGGGTATTGGAAAGACCCAGATCATGGAGCAGATTGCCAGGGAATGCAAAGTAGGTCTGGTATCCTACACAATCACTCATCACACTCGTCAAAGTGCAGTAGGACTTCCATTTATTAGAGAGAAAACTTTTGGAAGAGAGACGTTCTCTGTCACAGAATATACTATGAGTGAGATTATCGCATCTGTCTACGAGAAGATGGAGAAGACAGGCCTGAGAGAGGGGATCCTTTTTATTGATGAGATCAACTGTGTATCAGAAACCCTGGCACCAATGATGCTGCAGTTCCTTCAGGGAAAGACATTCGGAAACCAGAAAGTCCCTGAGGGCTGGGTGATCGTGACAGCAGGAAATCCGCCGGAATACAATAAATCTGTCCGGGAATTTGACGTAGTAACTCTCGACAGAATCAAGAGGATTGATGTGCAGCCGGACTTTGAGGTATGGAAAGAATATGCTTATGAACAGGGAATCCATCCTGCAGTAATTTCTTATCTGGAACTTCGCAGAAAGAATTTCTACAGAATGGAGAACACGGTAGACGGACGTATTTTTGCCACTGCCAGAGGATGGGAGGACCTTTCCAGACTGATCCAGGTGTATGAAACACTGGGCAAGGAAGTGGACAGAGAGGTAGTGTATCAGTACATCCAGCATCCGATGATCGCCAAGGATTTTGCGGCATATCTGGCATTGTATAACAAATATAAGACAGATTATGCAGTAGAGGATCTGCTTCAGGGAAAATGGACACAGCTTACTGTACAGAAAATCAGAAATGCGTCTCTGGATGAACATTTAAGTCTGGTAGGGCTTCTGAACGGAAAATTAAGCCAGTTATTTACGGAATGCTATCTGATGGATTCTTATGTAACAAAATTGTACAAATATATGGTATATTATAGGGACAACCTTGCTGATATTTCTTTGAAAGTAATCTGTCAGAAGGCAGCAGATGATCTGGAATCAGCAAGAAAATCTGAATTGCTGACCGCAAATGAGGAGAAAACGCTTCTCAGGGTCAATGCTTTTCTGGAGAAAATCTGGCTGGAGCTGGAAGGTCTGACACAGAGCGAACAGGACATTTATGAGAAAGTAAAAGAGGCCTTTTCTGCAGAAGCAGACAGTCTGGAAGAACAGACAGAAGCTGTTGCGCAGACATTGCAGAATGTTTTTGACTTTATGGAAGCTGCTTTTGGAGACAGTCAGGAAATGGTAGCATTTATCACGGAACTGAACGCAAACTTTTACAGTATCTGGTTTATCCGGGAAAATGGCTCCGATCAGTATTATCGTCATAACAAGGGCCTGCTATTTGACGACAGACAGAAGCTGATTCTGGGACAGATGGAGGAACTGGAAAACGCGATGAAACGGGGGATTATGGATGTCTGAATTAAGATTTGAGACAAAGAAGATCAGGGTAGCTGATCTGGGAAAGGAGAGCTGCGTACCTGATCTCCTTGGAGAGCTGACTATGCAGAACAGCCTGGAATTTCATCTGGATGAAACAGATGAGATTTATGAGGGATATGGACGTGTAAAGAGTGCCTATCCATATCGTCAGAGAAACACTTACACAAGAGAACTTAAAGAGCAGGAAGTACAGACTGCAGTTCTGGAGAATCGTTATCTGAAGGCGGTATTTCTTCCGGGATATGGAGGAAGATTGTGGGAACTCTGGGATAAATATGCAGGCAGAAATCTGTTGTATACGAATGATGTTCTTCAGTTCAGTAACCTGGCAGTGCGTAATGCCTGGTTCAGCGGCGGAGTGGAATGGAATATCGGTATTATCGGACATACTCCGTTTACAACAGAACAACTTTATACTGCACAGACCACAAATGAAAACGGGGAACCGGTCCTGCGTATGTATGAGTATGAACGGATTCGAAAAGTAACTTATCAGATGGATTTCTGGCTGGAAAAAGACAGCAGTTTTTTAAATTGCAGAATGCGTATTGTGAATGAAGGAAAAGATGTGGTTCCAATGTACTGGTGGAGCAATATGGCGGTTCCGGAGTATGAGAAAGGAAAAGTTATTGTACCGGCAGTACAGGCATTTACATCCAATGGAAATCAGGTGACAAAGGTAGAGGTTCCGATGGTGGATGGAACAGATATTTCCGATTATACTTCTATAAAGAAATCTGTAGACTATTTCTTTGACATTCCGGATGGGTGTCCGAAGTTTATTGCAAATGTAGATGAAACCGGCTATGGTTTACTTCAGATTTCTACAGACCGTCTGCGCAGCCGCAAGCTTTTTTCATGGGGAAATCAGGAAGCTTCCGATCACTGGCAGGAATACCTCACAGATAAAGCGGGTCGTTATCTGGAAGTGCAGGCCGGACTTGCAAAAACGCAGTATGGATGCATCCCGATGGCACCTCATACAGCCTGGGAGTGGATGGAACAGTATGGCTCTGTTAATATTTCCGAGGGAGTACTTGAGAAAGAATATAAAGAGCGTACGGCTCTGGTAACAGGCAGAATCCTTGAATCCGGGTTACATGAAAAATTGAAAGAGAAGCTGGAAACTTCAAAAGAAATGTCAAAAAAAGAAGCACAGTCTGTATACAGAGGAAGTGTGTATGGTGCACTTGCTGAGCGTGGAGAAGGCACAAAACATCTGAAATTCTTTGGGGAAAGTACTGGCCAAACACAGAGTGAAATTTCAAAAGAGGAAGAATCTCTGAAAAATTGGAAATACTTTTTTGAGAAAGGAATTTTACATTGTCCGCAGCCTCTGGAAACACCGGATGCATTTCTGATCGATGAGACAAATGTAGATTTCCTGAAAGTACATATGGAAGAAAATGCGCAGAACTGGTATGCCCATTATCAGTTGGGACTGGGATATTACCGCAGAGAAGACTATGAGAAAGCGGAGAAAGCTTTTGTGACTTCACTGAAATTAAAGGAGAGTGCATGGGCGTTTCATGGCCTGAGCTGTGTGAAACTGATGCAGAATGACAAAGACCAGGCAGGAGCATATATCCTTCAGGGAATGGCATTTAAACGCAAGGAACTTTCCTATTTGAAAGAAGGCTTTCGTATTCTTTTACTTGCAGAAAAGTATGAAGAACTGAGCCGTTTCTATCGAAAACTGGACAAAGAAGAGCAGGAAGATGGCAGACTGAAACTGGGATATGTGCAGGCACTTCATGGATTGAAACAGGATAAAAAAGCATTAGATTTGCTGGAAAGTAAGGGTGGCCTGATACCGGATGATATCCGTGAGGGTGAGGATTCTCTGGGAGAAATCTGGCAGGAATTATATCAAAGTGTGTACAAAAAAGAGGGAAAACTTCCGTATAAATTTAATTTTCATGCGAATTAGCATTGGATTTTCAGATAAATCGTGGTATGCTGATTATTAGAATTGTAGTGATTATTAAGCAGACTATTATCCGGAACCCGATCATTAAAGGTGTTTTTTTATAGTTCTGCTATTTGCGAATCACAATAGCAAACGAGGAGGAATAAAAATGGAACTTGAAGTATTAAGAAAAGATATGGTCGCAGCTATGAAAGCCAAAGATAAAGTAACAAAGGAAGCTGTATCTTCCCTGATCTCCGCAGTAAAGAAAGTAGCCATCGATGAAGGATGCCGTGATGAGATCAAGAGTGATCTGGTAGACAGAGTAATCCTGAAAGAGCTGAAAACAGTAAAAGAACAGCTGGATACCTGCCCGGAGAGTCGAGAGGATCTGAAAGCAGAATATCAGGCAAGATATGATGTAATCGCAAAATATGCCCCGAAGCAGATGGATGCAGCAGAGATTAAAACATATCTGGAAGAGAAATTTGCAGATGTTCTTGCAACTAAGAATAAAGGTCAGATTATGAAGGCTGTTATGGCTGATCTGAAGGGAAAAGCAGATGGTAAGGTGATCAACCAGGTGGTTGCAGAGCTCTGTAAATAAAAAGCCGTCTGTTTTGGATATAGAGATATAGGAGTTGCCGCAGTATCTGGGAAAAAAATAGATACTGCGGTTTTTTATTAGTGTGCATAATAGGGACGCGCAGAAAAATAGTTGCTTTTATGTGCGGTTTCGGACACTAAGATATTCTAAGCTGCCCAAAATCTGCTAGAAGCATGAGTCAAATGACACAAACTCGCCTGTGGCTCAGACAGTGTGCCATTTGACTCATAACGCAGATTTTTGCCGGCTAAGAATATCTAAGTGTCTTGCAAATGCACATAAAAGCAACTATTTTTCTGCGCTGGTTATTGGCTGATACAAATGTTTGCAGTGAAAAAGATTAGGTTTTAGTGTTGGGGGTTAGCTGTGGAGAGAGGTGAAAGTGATATGGAGTTTCAGCATGAATTGATCATTCCCAATGAGGGGCTGCCGTTTAAGGTTTTTTTGTTTGAGGGTGGAAATGGAAATTATGTGAGGGAGAAGCACTGGCATACTTCGATTGAGATTTTTGCGGTTCTGGAAGGACATCTGGAGTTTTTTATGAATAAGGAGGAGTATCCGCTGAAGGCGGGGGAGCAGATGATTATTAACTCCAATGAGATTCATTCCATACGCGCAGTGGAGAAGAATAAGACTGTGGTGCTTCAGATACCATTGAAGCAGTTTGAGAATTATTTTACAGCGCAAAGGTTTATCCGTTTCAGGAGTCAGGATGAGGCGGCGGATGTGAAGCTGGCTTCATTGATTAAGAAGCTATATAAGGTTTATACGGCGAGAGATGTGGGATATGAGTTTCGGACGATGTCTCTGTTTTATGAGATTATGTATATGTTGGTCAAAAATTATCGGTTGACGGAGGTTCATGAGAAGGAGATTCGACACAGCAGGAGACTGGATGCTTTGTCAAAAATTACCACTTATATGCGTGAACATTATAATGAAGATCTGAAACTTTCAGACCTGGCAGCCACATTTGGTTATTCTGATGCATATTTGTCGCGAATGTTCCAAAAATATGCAAAAGTTAACTATAAAACTTATTTGCAGGATATCCGTATGGCATATGCGTACAGAGATTTGGTGAATACTGATCGTACTATTAGTCAGATTGCACTGGACAATGGATTTTGCAGCAGTCGTGGATTTTCGGGGGAATTTCAGAAAAGATATGGAATTCTGCCAAGTGAGATGCGAAAGCAGAAAAATGAAAAAGGTCAAAAAAATGCTATAGAATAGTCAAGAAAACTGGCGAAAAGAAACAGGTTGTTCTGCTATACTCGAATCACAGTAAAGATAACGTGACATCCCCGAAAGGGGAAAAGGAGGTTTTACAGGTGAAGATTCAGAATGTAGCAGATGCTTCTTTCCGCAGATACGGAAAAGTTCTGGAAGGTTATGACTTCAGCGCACTTCTTAAAGAGATGAAACACACACCGGTTCCGGATGATGTGGTTTATGTTCCTTCTGTAGAAGAACTGGAAGCTCTGGATGTGGCAAAAGAATTACAGAACAAAGGTTTCGGAGGAATCCCGATCGAGATCGGATACTGCAACGGACATAATAAGAAATTAAATGCTGTAGAATATCATCGCAGCTCAGAGATCAACGTAGCAGTAACAGATCTGGTTCTGCTCATCGGAAGCCAGCAGGATATCACAGACGAACTTACATATGACACTTCTAAAATCGAAGCATTTTTAGTACCTGCAGGAACAGGCATTGAAGTATACGCAACAACGCTTCATTATGCACCATGTAATGTGCAGGACGGAGGATTCCAGTGTGTAGTTGTACTTCCGGCAGGAACTAACACAGATCTGACATTTGAAACAGCAAAGACAGGAGAGGACAGCCTTCTGACAGCTAAAAACAAATGGCTCATCGCACACGAAGATGCAGCAATCGCAGGTGCTGTAAACGGACTTCGCGGAGAGAACATCGCAATTGACTGAGAACTAAAAAACAAAATCATATAAAACTAAAGCATATAAAATATGGAGGAAATTATACTATGAACAATATACCAGTAGTAAAACTTGGATTAATCGCAGTAAGCCGTGACTGTTTCCCAATTCAGCTTTCTGAAAAAAGACGTGCAGCTATCATGGACGCATACAAAGGTGAACTTTATGAATGTCCGGTAACTGTTGAGAATGAAAAAGACATGGAAAAAGCACTTGAAGATGTAAATAAAGCAGAGTGCAATGCACTGGTTGTTTTCCTTGGAAACTTCGGACCTGAAACACCTGAAACACTGATCGCAGAGAGATTTGACGGACCGTGCATGTATGTAGCTGCAGCAGAAGGCGACGGCGACATGATCAACGGCAGAGGTGATGCTTACTGTGGTATGCTGAACTGCTCTTACAACTTAAAGATGCGTCATCTTGAGGCATATATTCCGGAATATCCGATCGGAACAGCTACAGACATTTCCAAAATGATCGCTGATTTCGTACCGATCGCACGTGCCGTTATCGGTGTTCGTAACCTGAAGATCATTACTTTCGGACCACGTCCACAGGACTTTTTCGCTTGTAACGCACCTATCAAAGGACTTTATGAACTGGGTGTTGAGATTGAAGAGAACTCAGAACTTGACCTTCTCGTTTCCTTCAAAGAGCATGAGAACGATCCTCGTATCCCGGAAGTATGTGCAGATATGGCAAAAGAAATGGGCGAAGGCAGATATTATGCTGACCTCAATGTTAAGATGGCACAGTTTGAGCTTACTCTTCTTGACTGGGCAGAAGCTCACAAAGGTGCAAGAAAATATGTTGCATTTGCCGATAAATGCTGGCCTGCATTCCCGTCACAGTTCGGATTTGAGCCTTGCTATGTAAACAGCCGTCTTGCTTCAAGAGGAATCCCGGTATCCTGTGAAGTTGATATCTACGGAGCACTCAGCGAGTACATCGGACTTTGCATTTCCCAGGATGCAGTTACACTGCTTGACATCAACAACTCTGTTCCGCAGTATATCTATGATGAAGATATCAAAGGAAAATATGATTATAAACTTACTGACACATTCATGGGATTCCATTGCGGAAATACTCCGGCATGCAAAATGTGCGATTCCAGAGCAGTTAAATATCAGCTCATCCAGCACAGACTTCTTGAGCCAGAAGGATCTGAGCCAGACTTTACAAGAGGAACTCTTGAAGGTGATATCGCTGCTTCTGACATTACATTCTACCGTCTGCAGTGCAATTCAGAAGGTGAAATGGTAGCATATGTTGCTGAAGGTGAAGTTCTTGATGTACCTACAAGATCCTTTGGTGGTATTGGTATCTTCGCTATCAAAGAAATGGGAAGATTCTACCGTCACGTTCTTGTTGAAGGCAACTATCCGCATCACGGAGCTGTTATGTTCGGTCATTACGGAAAACTCTTCTTTGAAGTAGTTAAATTCCTCGGAATCAATGTAAACAAAATCGGTTACAATCAGCCTGCAGGAGTAAGATATCCAACAGAGAATCCTTGGGGATAATTTACAATCGGACTTAAAAATTAAAAACTGACACGAAATATACAAAGACATCCCAGGGGGCTTCCTCTGGGATGTAAGAGGTGTAAGGAGGGTATTTATGTACTATATTGGTGTTGACCTTGGTACTTCAGCAGTAAAGCTGCTGCTTATGGAGGAATCCGGAAAGATCTGTAACATTGTTTCAAAAGAATATCCATTATTCTTTCCACATCCGGGCTGGTCTGAGCAGAAACCGGAAGACTGGTTTGCACAGAGCATGGAAGGTATGAAAGAGCTGACAAAAGACATTGACAGAAGTCAGGTAGCCGGAATCGGCTTCGGTGGACAGATGCATGGTCTTGTTACTCTTGATAAAGATGACAACGTAATCCGTCCTGCAATCCTCTGGAATGACGGACGTACAGGTGAAGAAACAGAATATCTGAATACAGTGATCGGAAAAGACAAGCTCTCTGAGTACACAGCCAATATCGCATTCGCTGGATTCACAGCACCGAAGATTCTCTGGATGCAGAAAAACGAGCCGGAGAACTTTAAGAAAGTAGTTAAGATTATGCTGCCAAAAGATTATCTGGCATATCGTCTGTCAGGTTCCTTCTGCACAGATGTTTCCGATGCTTCCGGTATGCTTCTTCTTGATGTAAAGAACCGTTGCTGGTCAAAAGAAATGCTGGAGATCTGTGGAATCACAGAAGAACAGCTTCCGAAACTGTATGAGAGCTGGGAAGTAGTTGGAACTCTGAAACCGGAGATTGCGAAAGAACTTGGATTCAGTGAAGATGTAAAGGTTGTTGCAGGTGCAGGTGATAATGCAGCAGCTGCCGTAGGAACCGGTACAGTTGGTGACGGACAGTGTAATATTTCCCTTGGAACATCCGGAACTGTATTTATTTCCAGCAAGAACTTCGGCGTGGATGCTCACAATGCACTTCATTCTTTCTGTCATGCAGATGGAAGCTATCATTTGATGGGATGTATGCTCAGCGCAGCTTCCTGTAATAAATGGTGGGCAGAAGAGATCCTTCAGACAAAAGATTTCAATGCAGAGCAGGCTCCGATCCAGAAACTTGGTGAGAACAACGTATTCTTCCTTCCATATCTGATGGGAGAACGTTCTCCACACAATAATCCGGATGCAAGAGGTGTATTCTTCGGAATGTCCATGGATAGTACAAGAGCAGACATGACACAGGCTGTTCTGGAAGGTGTTGCATTTGGACTTCGTGATTCTCTGGAAGTTGCAAGAAGCCTGGGAATCAAGATTGAGAGAACTAAGATCTGCGGTGGTGGAGCTAAGAGCCCACTGTGGAAGAAGATCATTGCTAATGTCATGAATCTGAAAGTTGACGTTCTGGAGAATGAAGAGGGACCATCCATGGGTGGTGCTATGCTTGCAGCAGTAGGCTGCGGTGCTTATCCGGATGTAGAAACAATCGGTAAGAAATTTGCAAAGGTTGTTGATACAGTAGAACCGGATCCTGAACTGGTTGCTAAATACGAAGAAAAATACCAGAAATTCCGTACTCTGTATCCAGCTATGAAACCATTATTCTAAGATTTGACATGTTTTATGTATTACATACAGAAATGGAAAAAACAATTTAAGATGTAAAGATAAAATACCGCTGTAGGTGAAGCTATAGCGGTATTTTTTTGTGAAAAGAAAACACGATGTATAATCCATAATAATTCTGGAGTCTGCAAAGCTGGATGCGAATATAAAAACAGGCGGGAAAGTCTTCCCGCCTGTAAATCGTCTGGACATATATCATATATAAATATGACTTTTTATTTTTGATTGAGTTCTGTAAGATTAGAACAGACCTGTGATCTTACCTGTTTCGTCTACGTCGATTCTTTCAGCAGCCGGAACTTTTGGCAGACCTGGCATTGTCATGATCTCGCCTGTGAGGGCTACGATGAAACCTGCACCAGCGGAAATCTTCAGGTTACGAACTGTAACTTCGAAGTCTGTCGGAGCACCGAGTTTGGTCTGGTCGTCTGTTAAGCTGTACTGAGTCTTAGCTACACAGATCGGGCAGTTGCCGAAGCCAAGAGCTTCTAACTGTTTTGCCTGTTTCTGAGCGTTTGCTGTCAGGACAACTCTCTTGCCGCCGTAAACTTTCTGAACGATCTGGTTCAGTTTGTCTTCAATAGAACCTTCCAGTTCATATGCATAAGTAAAGTCATTTGGTTCTTCAACAAGACGGAGAACTTCTTCAGCAAGTTTGATTCCGCCTTCGCCGCCTTTAGCCCATACTTCAGAAAGGGCAACATTAACGCCGAGTTCTTTACATTTTGCTTCTACGAAGTCAAGTTCAGCTTTTGTATCTGTCGGGAATGCGTTGATGGCAACAACACATGGCAGTTTGTATACGTTCTTAATATTGGAAACATGTTTCAGAAGGTTCGGGATACCTTTCTCAAGTGCTTCCAGGTTTTCATTGTTAAGGTCAGCTTTTGCAACACCGCCGTTGTATTTCAGGGCACGTACAGTAGCTACGATAACAACTGCGCTTGGTTTTAAGCCTGCCATACGGCATTTGATGTCGAGGAATTTCTCAGCACCGAGGTCAGCACCGAAACCAGCTTCTGTAATTGCATAATCAGCAAGTTTCAGAGCCATTTTTGTAGCTGTTACGGAGTTACATCCGTGAGCGATGTTTGCGAATGGTCCACCATGTACGATTGCAGGAACGTGTTCCAGAGTCTGTACAAGGTTTGGTTTCAGAGCATCTTTTAACAGGGCTGTCATAGCACCTTCTGCGTGAAGGTCACCGGCTGTTACAGGTTTCTGCTCGGAAACTTTACCGTATGTATATCCGATGATGATCTTGGATAATCTTTCTTTCAGGTCTTTGATATCGCTTGCAAGACAGAGAACTGCCATGATCTCAGATGCAACTGTGATGTCGTATCCGTCTTCACGAGGCATACCGTTTGTCTTTCCGCCAAGGCCGTCGATTACATTACGAAGCTGACGGTCGTTCATATCTACACATCTCTTCCATGTGATCTTACGTGGGTCAATGTTTAATGCATTTCCCTGGAAGATATGATTGTCGATCATAGCTGCAAGTAAGTTGTTTGCTGCACCGATCGCATGGAAGTCACCTGTGAAGTGAAGGTTGATGTCTTCCATAGGAACTACCTGTGCATATCCGCCGCCTGCTGCACCGCCTTTAACACCGAATACCGGTCCTAAGGATGGCTCACGAAGGGCTACCATAACGTTCTTGCCAAGTTTCTGCATAGCATCTGCAAGACCTACAGTTGTAGTAGTTTTTCCTTCTCCTGCTGGTGTCGGGTTGATAGCTGTCATAAGGATCAGCTTTCCGTCCGGCTTGTCTGTTTCTCTTAAAAGATTGTAGTCGATTTTTGCTTTGTACTTTCCGTACTGCTCCAGATATTTGTCATCAATACCTGCTTTCTCCGCAATCTGGGTAATTGGAAGCATTTCGCATTCCTGTGCAATTTCAATGTCTGATTTGAATCCCATTTCAAATTACCTCCTTTTTACTCCGCTTTTAAGTCGGTTTTTCATTACCGGCCACTCCAAAGACCGGGTAACTTTTTTATCTAAAACAGGTGCCGCCTGTCTTATTCAAATTTAAGCCTGAACGCATTTCAAAAATGCTTTTAAAGAACCAATGATCACATCCCCCATAACTGCCATATCTTCAGCCTGGAAAGAAACAGGGAAGTTATCAGAAAAGAGGATCTGTGAAGACGGCGGAAATTCCTCATCGCCCTCCCAGAGGATCATCTGTACTTTGTATTCCGGGAAAATCTCTACTTCATAAGCAATATCGCCATGCTTTACAGGTGTAGCCTTGATATGCTCCATGATTGCTTTGAAATCTCCCAGTCGGTTTCCATAGGAAAATGCCAGACGCTTAATGCATCTGCCGTCAAACTGTCTTAAGTATACCTCTCCCCATGGCATCTCACGGTATGTTTTAAACTTTCCGGAACTCTCAGATTTCACACCGTTTAAAAGGAAACGGATTGTCAAAATCCTTGCATAGATCATATCTTCCAGTGGATAAAATCCCTTCTCATCCGGAGTATGTGTCACTGTGAAATCCGGCCATGTGATTTGGTATTCGGTTCCAAGAAAAGTTAAAGTCAGAGTTTTTGTTTCTTCATTGTAAGGAATGGCAAGTCTGGCAGCAATCTCTTTCGGATCTGCGGCTGCATATTCCTGAGTGTAATGCTCCCACGGCATTCTTTCCTTACTGTCTTTTTCATAGTTTAATTCATTTAAGCTAAACGCCATTGTAAGTCTCCACAGACAGGACAGATAAAAAACTCATCTGCCCTGTTATTTTTATTACTTAGCGGTTCTGGATCTCTTCCATTACAGTTGGGAACATACTTGTATCTGTATGAGGAATGAAACATGCACCTACAAATTCATCCATATAGATCGGTACTGTAGAAAGTTCCATATATGTCATATTTGCAGCAAGTTCATAAGTCTTCTTCTCTGCCGGTGTTGACAGAAGCATCAGATACGCACCTGTCAGAGATGAGTTACCAATGTAATGGAATTTCTCGATCGGGATATCCGGGAACATACCGATGTTAACTGCATTCTGCATATTGATACCACTTCCGATACCACCTGCAACATATACGTCATCGATCATGCTCACGTCAAAGTCCAGAGAAGTCAGCATGGTACGGATAGCTGAGAAGATCGCACCTTTAGCACGGATGAAGTTATCAATATCAACCTCTGTGATCTCAACATCCTTAACGGAACCTGCCTCATCCTCGAATGCAAGGATATAACTTCCCATTCCGTATTTGTCATGTTTGATTCTCTTTCCTTCACGGATAAATTTACCCTTCGGATTAATGATTCCGCAGATATAAAGTTCACTGATCACATCGATGATACCGGAACCACATAAACCTACAGGTTTGGTTCCCGGATCACCTACGATCTTGTAGGTCGGCTCCATGGTTTCTTTGTCAATGGTACATGCTTCGATTGCTCCGTCTGTAGCACGCATACCACAGCTGATATCACCACCCTCGAAGGCTGGACCTGCGGAACATGCGCAGCTCATCATAAAATCTGAGTTTCCGAATACAAGCTCTCCATTGGTACCAAGGTCAATAAACAGGGAGAATTCCGGTCTGTTCCAGATCTGGCTGACCAGGGTTCCGGCTGTGATATCACCGCCTACATAGCTTCCGATATTTGGCGCCATAATAATATGAGCGTCTTTATTAATATCAATTCCCACATCAGAAGCAAAAAGGGAATTGGTCTTAAAGAATGCAGGGATATAAGGTTCTGTACGTAATGGGTCAGAATTGATTCCTGCAAACAGATGATTCATAGTTGTATTAGATGCTACGCACATCCTGTATATGCGGTTTTTCGGGAATTTGGCACTCTTACACATCTCACTGATCATCGGATTAATGGTTTCTTTGATCACAGCATCCTGCAGTTTCTGCTGACCGCCCGGTTTCTGTGATTCTACGATTCGGTTGATAACGTCTGCACCAAAACGGATCTGTCCGTTTCCGGCAGAACTCTTTGCCAGAATCTCACCTGTTTCCATATTGATCAGTACAGCTGAAACGGTTGTTGTACCAATATCGATTGCCAGACCACCGATCACTACATCCTCGTCCTTGCCGAAGATATCATACACAAACATATCGTCAGAAGTAGCACGAATCACACATTTTACTGAAAAATCACTCTCTCTTAATACATCAGGGAGCTTTTTCAGAACTGCATAAGGGATTCTGACTCTGCCGATATTCAGATATTTCCGCAGTGCACGTGTAAGTCTCTCATTATCCGGCATTGTGTCATCCAGAGATGGAGGATCCATCGTGAGATCCACAACCTCCAGGCTGTTCTTCAGTTCAATGCCAGCAAGCTCTACGTCTCTCTTGGCATTTTCAAAAATGGCTATTTCCTCTTTAGAGCTTAAATCAGCTACTTTCATTCTGCTCTTATAGGCAGATGCAATATCAGGTACCAGCACATTTACATCTGCACTGATCTTGCTGCAGCATGCAAGGCGCCATCCTTCCTGATATTCTTCGTCAGAAATATGTAATGTCTTTTTGCTCTCCAGTTCTCCGCTCTTTAACTGGACACGGCATTTTCCGCAGGCTCCGTTTCCAGAACATGGTGCATCGATTGCCACATTGGCTCCACGAGCTACCTCAAGTAAATTGTCCCCCGCATTGGCAAACGCTTCTACCACACTGCCATCTTCGAATGAAAATGTTACCTTAAACATTCGGCAACCACCTTTCTCATAGTCGTTAATAGCCTGTAATAAAATAAGGGCTGAAGACCGAAGCCTTCAGCCCCCATAATTATGTATTCAATTAAATACGCTTTTCAGATAATACTGATTAGATTTCCAGATAGGAATCTGCATACAGTGTATTGCCTTTGAATACATCACAGGATTTGATAGTTTCCATCAGACGAAGGTCGTTAGGGTTAACGATTGCTGATGTAAGACCATTCATCATAGCCATTGCTACAAGAGCAGAGTCCATGATCGGACGGATATGTTTTGGCATACCGTTACTGTTGTTAGAAAGACCACCTGTAGAGTTCAGTCCCATTTCAGAGAACATCTTGATAGCTTCAAGAACTTCCATCTGTTTGTCCTGCATTCCTTTTACAACGAGGAATAACGGGTCAAACCACAGATCTTCTGTATCCATGCCCTGAGCCATACCTCTTTCAAGCATGTTCTGGCAGTGCATCATACGCTCATCATTGTCAGCTGCTACCATACCAGAGGAGCAAAGTGCGATACAGATTGCATCATTTGCTGCTGCAAGGTCGATATTGGAAATTCTGTCACCTGCGTCTGCAGAGTTAACGATTGGTTTTCCTTTTGCTCTGTTGTATACAGAAATACCAGCTTCGATAGCTTTCTGGTTTGTTGTATCCAGTGCAAGCGGAACATTATCAAACTCAGACTGAAGGAGCTGAACAGCCCATTTCATTAAGTCTTCGCCATCATTTTCTGCAGGTCCGATATTTACATCGAGGTAAGTAGCACCAGCATCCAGCTGCTGTTTTGCTCTTTTGATGATCGGTTCAGGATCTCTTTCTGTAAATGCTTTGTTTACTGCCGGTGCAGTAGTGGAAAGTCTTTCTCCAATTGTTACGAATTTTGCCATAACCCTGTTCTCCTTTTATATTTATTTATACAGAGGAATCTGACAATTGCAGATCTCTCTGCATACATTCTTCTTTATAGCCCGGCCGATATCAAACCGGCCGGACGTTTACGGTCATTAGATCTGGCCGTCTGCCTGCATATCTTTTAAGAATTTAACAAGCTGTACAGCTTCTCTTGGTCCAACAATGATTTCCCATCCAGGAAGTTTTGCTTCCAGGTCACCTTTCAGAACCGCTACTTTACCAGGGATGATAAGCTTTCTGGATTTAACCTTCGGCTCAACATTCTCTTTGATATAAGAGGAAATGCTGTTACCGGAGAATTTACCAGCTGCCCATGATGTCAGTACGGAAAGTCCGCCGGCATCATTGATTACCAGGTTAAGCGGAACACCGGAACGCTCCAGCTCGCCGGATA
>CAJLTE010000027.1 GCA_905209435.1 uncultured Blautia sp.
CGGGCATAAAAAAAAGACCTAACTTCCATGTCGCTTGTCAAGTTTATCACACATGACACGTCGAAGTCAAGTCTTTTCTTATTATTTATACTTATATTTTATCGTGATTGTTACTGTTCACACGCCACTGTACCGCAAAGGTGTTTTGGCATGAATATGCCACTTTGTACCCGGCAGCCGCATTTTCAAGTCAGGCAGATATTCGCAATTGAAGCAGGAACTTACCTGATTCAGTTAAAAATAGTCATACCCTCCATGGATATCCACAATACTTCCGTTCATATAATTGTTTGTCAGAATACTGTACGCCATATTCGCCACATCCTCGATTTCTCCGAATCTGTGAAGAGCAATCTTTCGATTGATGCGTTCATAGCTCTCAGGAGTACGATTATTGTGCCACGGTGTCTGGATAAATCCAGGAGCAATAGCATTGACTGTAATTCCTTTTGGCTCAAATTCCTTTACCAGAGATTTTGTAAGGAAATGGATAGCAGCCTTTGTCACACCATATACCAGCGAAGAAGAATATGCCTGCTGCCCTGCATAAGATCCCATGAAAAGAACTCTTCCCCCCTCTGTCATCACCGGCATAAATTCCTTAATCATAAATACCGGAATAGAAAGGTTCGTATTTACAATCTTATTCCATTCCTCAAACGTATAATCCTTAAATTTATCATAGGTGCTGATCCCCGCATTGCTTATCAGCCAGTCTACATGCCCTGCTGTTTTCTTTACTTCTGCCACAAAGCTCATCATTTCATCATAAGAAGACATATCCGCTTTCAGAATAATCAGCTTCTCCTGATCTTCTGGCTTCAGACTGTCCCAGAATTCGTTTGCCTTGTGGGCATTATGCCCGTAAGTAGCAAAAATAAGATCATCTTTCTCTGAGTTCGCCAGGATTTTCTCCACAATACCGCGGCCGATTCCTGATGTACCGCCTGTGATTACTGTTACTTTACCCATTTTAATTACCTCTGTTATCTTACATACTTATGCAGAATTCCATCCAAGAAACCAGATCAGACAGATCATGCTCTCTCAGTAAAAATTCATTTCATATATCATCAGACTTTACAGCTCCATCAGCCTGTCATACACTTCCTTCGGCGCATACGGCTGCTGGTTATGAATCGGTTCGCCCAGACAAGTCTTCGGATATGCAAAAGTTCCATGTTCCAACATGACCTCCAGAAGTTTCGGTCCCTGTCCTTCAAGAAACTGTGGAGCTTCTTCTTTCACAGCATCACAGTTTATTCTCATTGCCGGAATGCCATAAGCTTCTGCCACTGCCGAGAAGTCACAGGATGCAAAGCCACATCCATCTGTAGTTCCTGCAAAAAGGCAGTCAAAATAGTCCCTCTGAAGATGCCGTATCATACCAAGCGCTTCGTTATTCATAACCATTATTTTAACAGGCAGATTCTCTCTCTTTACCCATTCCAATTCCTGGATATTCATCTGCAGAGCACCGTCACCGCAGATGCATGCGGTTGGTTTTCCGGTTGCAAAGTATGCTCCGATAGCTGCAGGAAGTCCATATCCCATAGCGCCGTGGCCACCTGAAAAAAGAAGTTTCTGTCCTTCATGGTTCTTAAATGACTGATAGCTCCATACCATATGCTGGCCTACATCTACTGCAATGGCGGATGTATCTGTCAGCATATCGCTGAGATCAGCAATCATTCGGTTCGGATATCTTTCAGGTGTATTATCATCTACTGCCTGAAGGTTCTCTTTAATCTCAGTGCAGACATTCAGCCAGTCACCTGTGACATCTTTCTCCTGGAACGCTGCCTTTGCAAGACAGTCAATTACTGCACCGGTCTCTGCCTGCAATTTTACTTCATCCTTACCGTTTTCATGAATATTTCGCTGAAGATTATACTGATCAATGTCTACGCGAATAATCTTCGCATTTTTTGCAAACTCGTAAACCTTGGTTCCAATCTGTCTGGTACAAAGGGAAATGCCGAAACAGAGAAGCAGGTCACTCTTTGCATTGGCGATCATATTTGCATAACGGTGACCATACGCACCGCCAATACAGCCAAAATTAAGCGGATTGTCATACCCCAGCACAGATTTTGCAAGAACGCTTGTGATAATCGGAATCTGCCTTTTCTGGGCAAAAGAGATTAGTTCCTGTTGTGCCGCATGACTGTCCACTCCATGTCCAAGCATGATCATCGGACGCTTTGCATGTTCCAGTGCTTCCAGAATAGTATCTGCTGCCTGACGGACCACAGCCGTATCTGTGTGTTTATCTTCAAAAGTCATATCATAAACCGGATTTTCCACTTCGCTTCTCTGGATATTCATAGGCAGATCAATAAGGACCGGCCCTTTACGCCCCGTTGTTGCAATATGATAAGCTTTATTTAATTCCACCACAATATCCTCGGGATTACGGATCTGAACCGCATATTTCGTAACCGGTTTTGCCATTGCAACAATATCGGTCTCCTGAAATCCCTGCTGGCGCAGTCCCTCGATTCCTGAATACTCATAAGTATTCAGCTGTCCTGTAAGAAAAATCACAGGCAATGAATCATAATAAGCATCAGCTACTCCACTCAGAAGATTTACTGCACCCGGTCCGCTGGTGGCATAAGCACATGCACATTCTTCTTTTGCCTGGGCATAACCGCAGGCTGCGAAAGCTGCCCCCTGTTCATTATAGCTGGAATGGTTCTCGGTCTCCGGGTTTCGCTCAATGGAGTCTACCACATGTGCGATCATCGTTCCCTGATATCCAAAAAAATGGCGGATTCCTTTTTTCTGTAAAAACGCAACAATATAATCTGAAAGTTTCATTTTTCCTCCTGTCAGATCAGCATACCGATCTTCCCTCTCTGTACTGTCTTACCTGTTTTCTCCAGTACGTCTATATATATATCAAGAATCTCCTCATCTTCTGCAAAGAGTTCATTTTTCTGCAAACTCTTCTGCATCATCTTAAAGTATGGACGGAAGACTTTTTCGAGTGTCATATAATCTTCATTCTTGTAAAGGTTTTTGATATAATCTTTCTTTTTCTCGTAATCAACACCCATATTCAACCGCTCACCGCAGAATTCCACATAGTTCCAGCATTCATTAAAATAGTCCTTATGTCTTCTGCTTCTTGCAATTTTACGTGCATTGCGCATACGTTCTTTGCTGTATTTTTCGAAATCTCCTGCTTCTTTCCAGAACTGCGTATAACTTACTCTGGCGCTGACTGCCAGCGCAGACGGAATCACATACCGCGGAGTTACGACATTCTTATAATTATTACCATAACTTATTGTCAAATATTCTGTAGTCTTTGCCGGAACCTGAAGTTCCACGCCTTCCAGAACAACACGTTTACTTTTGGCAAAAACTTCCACCGGAAAAACGGTCGTCTGCTTTTTTCTTTTAAGGATATACGTATCTGCCCCCGGCTGCTGATGAAGTCTGACAAACTTATCATACAGACGGCCTGCCTGTCTCTGACGTCCGTTGATCAGGCACTGCAGCCGCATGAACGTACGATTAATCCTGCTTTTAATATTCCGTTCTGCATAATTAATATGACAGATCTCTGTCCATGCATTTTCAGCTCTGGAAAATCTGCGGTTTGTATGCGCAGAAGCAACAGGAGTTCTCAACGGCAAAATACTGACTCCCAATCCCGGAAATGCATAGTCTCTGATGTTATCCATATTCAGACATAAAGTATCTGTATTTGTATATCTAAGATAGAAGCCAGAAAACCATTTGTGGCTCTTCATAGATTCCAACGCCCTTCTCTCTCTGGGATCTTCTTCCACTGCCTTGCGGAAACGTTCCATATCTGCTGTTTTCATCAAAACAACCCCAAACATGGGATTCTGTGGAAAAGGCTGATTCTCCACTGCACAAAGTGTCAGCCGTGGAGAGAGAAAATATTCTATTTCATTCTGGCGGCATATTTCATCTATTTCCTGTAATAATGATAATATTACCTTTTGCTTTTTGTTCAACTCTTTACTCCATTTCTGTCACATATCTCACACCACTGTCCGGACAATTCTCTTAATCTCTTCAATACTGTCATATTTGTCCAGCCAGTTATCCAGCACAACTGTAATATCAGTCTTCTTTGCAAAACTTTTTGCCTGTGTGCTGCCGTCATTGAGATCATTGATAAAAATACGATACAATTCGGTCTTCACATAAGACGGCATCTCAGTTTCCAGTGCTTTCTTATAATTAGAAAAAGCCTCTTTGGTCTGTCCCTGTTTCATACGAACATCGCCTACCAGCTTATAAACGCATGCCTTCTCCTCCTTGCGGAACTGTCTGTTTCGTACCTGCTCTGCCAGCCACTCCAATTCACTTTCTTCACTGGTACAGATGATCTGTGTACGCAGTTTTGCCAGTTCTTTAGAATATCCCAGTCTTTTCCATGATCTGGTAAGAGCTTTTCTGTAGTATTCTCTTTTCTTTTCCGGCGTCTTCTCCTCACCAAACGGTGTAATCATTGGTGTCTCGATAACTGCACAGATCTCATCAATTATTTTCTCCAATTCACTCTGGGTATGTGCACAGGCTACTTTTGTCAGATAAAAAGCTCCCTGAATATCATCATCGTCCGGAATCAGCCTGCTCCACAATTCCATCAGCGAAAGAGCTTCTCTCTTTCCCCCGTTTGCCAGATATTGTTCGCAGCTTCTGAGAATTTCTGGTTTATAGCCCTTGAAAAATCTATCCATCTCCAGCCAGATGACGCCATTAGTAGTTTTATCTTTTACCTGAAGATAAATTTCTGCTGCTTTCTGCGCCTCTCCGTTCATCCAGAGAATATCCGCCTTATATTTAAGGAAATATCCATCCTCAGGAAAAAGTTTAAGTGCTTTTTCCAGAAAATGCTCTGCCTCTATACGATTCTCACCGGCCTTCTCCATAAGTAAACGACACTTGAATTTCATAAATCCCGGATGATCAGGATACTGTTTCAAAAGATTCTCAATAATCTGCTCTGTCTCTGCTATACGATGAAACTCATAATGATCTGCCGCCTTTCTGAACAATTCAATGTCCTCTTTCAGCTTCTCCATCTCATGAGAGAGATGATCCAGATTCTGACGGATCTGCAGCATACGGTATGCCTTTGACACACGTTCTGTATAAAAAAGTGTCAGCATTGCCGCATAAAATATTTCATCCGGAATCTCCACAAGGATCGGATGATAAAATGCGTAAATATTTGTATAATCTTCTCTTCCTATAAAATCAGCACTCAGCTGGTTCTTATAATAAGAGCCAAACAGTGCGCTCAGTTTATGGAAAGATCTGTTTTCAATCAATTCCCGGATCTTTATTCCTGATTCGTTAATTGCTCCCTGCAGATCCAGTGCTACTGTCCGGGCTTTCAGCGCAAGTCCCTCCTGGCGAACTTTGTGACTCTTTTTTGCAATCCACATATTGTAAAACTTGCGGAATACAGAATCCCGGCGAAGCTTGCCTTTTCTGAGCTTCGGCATATATTCTTCACGCAGTTCCTGATAAGGAAGCCCATCCACACAGACAGCTACATGCCCCTCTCTGCTGTGATGCGGCGGCATATAGGACCACTCATCTCCATAGTGCCAGATCAGATAATCACTACATTTATTTGGGATCATTGCTTTCTGTCCTTCAAAGATGCCCTCCTTGACAGGAAACATCATATCCTTATCAAAAAGAAACGGACAGCCGCCCCAACGCATGGCATAGCGATCACATTCCTCCTCATTGTAGGAAAACATGATCTTTTCAAGCTTTTCCAGTGTTCTTTTTTTGCCAAGAAAAATATAAGAAAGAAGATACTTCAGATACATGGATGCAGGTATCTCCCAGCGGTCACTGTAGCCTACAGAAATGTTGATCAGATCCGAATAGATCATCATATGTGTTCTGTATTTCTCGTATTCTCTGTCATCTGCCGGAATAGGATCCAATGTAAGAATGTCTATGATCTCTCCACCGCAGTCTTTACCAATAATCTGACTCTTATGAATGGCGCAGGTATTAGTAGATGCATAGCGTGGAAATGAATTTGTATAATTTCGCTCCACCTCCGAACACTGTATCTCTCTGTTGGGTGGAAGTTCCGTTTTGCAAATCTCAACAAATTTCTCCCAGTCCGAACGTGGCATATAAAGATCCACATCATCATCCCAGGGAACAAATCCCTCATGTCTGAGGGCTCCGATAAGGGAACCGCCTGCCAGCACATATCTGAGATTATGTTCTCTGCAGATTTCATCAACCTCCCTGAAAAGCTTCAGTAGGTATTCCTGTTTTTCCGTCATGAATTATCCTTTCTGATTGATCATTTCCAAAATTTCTATTATTTTAACCGACTCATCATAAAAGAGCCGTGTACATTCTATCCGTTTATCCCGGATCATTATCATCAGTTCCTGTAACAGATAGCGAAAGCCATTTCCTTCGAAATTAAAACTATATCTCTTCAGAAATTCCTTTCCGGAAATATTGGCTTCGAAATATCCGGTGTTCCACCAGTCGTTTGGAATAGTGACCCTGCCATTACTTCCAATGATCACAAGTTCATTCTCGATATCTACAGTTGTTCCAATTTCAATAGTTGCCAGTGCATTGGCATATTTCATGGAAATCATATCATATACAAACTTGCCGTTCTGATTACGGACTGCATTCGTATTAATATCGTAGCATTTCTTTCCAAGTAGTTTTAGTACTGCACAGATTGCCGTACAAACGGTTTCATTAAAAGTCTTTCCACCCTCAAAGTCATCCTGAGAGATGGCACATTTCACACTTACGATATCTCCTACCAGATTGCTGTGTACCAGCCACACCAGCTGATTAAAAGCTCGCAGATATACCAGTGTCATCCGCTCGATCAAAACTACATTGTTCTCTCTTGCCACCTGGAATAAGTGCCTCAGCCGTTCCGAAGAAAGAGCCATCGGTGAATCACTGATCACATATTTCCCCTGTTTCAGTGCATGCTCAATATATTCTGCGCGTTTATTCAATGATGATTTGATATAAACAATATCTACATCTGACAGAAATTCATCATAATTATTTCCGAAGGAGCCAAGTTCATATCTGTCACAGAACTCCTGTGCAAGCTCCTGGTTCTCACTGTATACCCGTTCTACATGAATACCACTGACAAACTTAGACTCCTGAACAAAGTCATTATCCTCAATATTATCCGTCACAATACCCATATTAAAAATAACACCTTCGCCGCGGAGCTTTGTACTGGAAATATTTTTAGTCCGTTCCAGATAAACCACATCACAGTAATTCTTAAGATAATCAAATTTTCCCCGCCAGTCAGATCCAACTACCAGTACATCAATATCATATTTAATAATATCGCTGACTTTCTGTCCCTGATACTCCTCAATGATAATCTCATCTGCCAGACCAGTCCGTCTGACGTTCTCAATTCTTTTAATAAGGCTGTCTCTCACATTAAGCTTTCCGCGCTCAATATCAAAGCTCTCACTTGTGACACCTACGATCAGATAATCCCCAAGCGCTTTCGCCCTTTTGATAATATTGTAGTGGCCCTTATGAAACAGATCAAAAGTGCCATATGTGATCACTCTTTTCATTCCCCTGTATAACTCCCTTTAAATTATATGTTTCTGCTTCAGACAAATATATTCATCATGCTGCCAACTGTATCAGTATTGTTCACAGAGTGAACTATTCTCATACATCTGATAAATATCAGTACATAAACTATAGATAGTTCGATTATATCATAATTCCTTTCTTTCGTCACCTGTTCGTTACAAAAATGTTAAATTCGCGTTAATTTATTGTAGTTTGCAGTCTACTTCCACTCCCTTCAATTTGATTTCCGTCACAGACAACTTCTTAAATATATCAAAAAAGGACCCCAAGATACCTGCCATTCATCGTATCTCAGAGTCCTCATATGTATTTTGTCAGTCTTCGGCTTTTAATTCATCCAGATCCAGCGCATCCGGCGGCAGTTCATTCAGCTCCAATTCCTGTAGCTGCGTCTCTTCCGGCGGCAATTCACCTGCTTCTGTTTGAGATTTCTGCATAGTCTCATCATCCAGAAGATCACCATTCTGCATATTTTTGGTAGTCTCTTCCAGTTCCTGGATCAGATCCTCAAGGGAAAGCAATTCCTCTTCGTCGACCCTGTCATCCGGAATATCATCCGGGGTATCCTCCTCAGTTACCGGATCTATACCGGCCACATTACTGAAGCCTTCCTGTTTATCAGCAGGCGGATCTATCATATCCTCATCCAGATTGACCTTCTGCATATGACCATCCTGTTCGCTCTCAGAATCCAGAGTCGCAGCCAGCTCCTCGATAGCCTTCTTTCTTCTGAGAAGCTCATATTCATGATCCTCACTGTCATATTCTTCTTCCAGACCCTCATCTGTAACTGTCTTATCTTTCTTAATCAGGATAAATGCTATCAGATTCAGTATACTTGTATACAGGATATCTACCGGCAGACTTCCCAGAACAAGAACAAATGCCAGTGATACTCCCAATAACACCCATACATTATTCATTTCCGGAATCCGGAGAATGTACAGACCATTCATAATGATCATGATCGGATAATGGAAGAAATAAATCCCCATTGTATGGCGTCCTACATAAGTAAGCGGAAGTTTAATATCCGGCAGCAATGCAAGCAGTGTGTAAATCAGTATAAAAGATACCAGATACATCAGCAGTCTGAGAATAATTCCCTCCGGATCTGTCAGACCACAGAGTTTATATCCATGATTTGCACGGAAGATCGCAATTCCCATTTCATTAGTGATCATATAATTAGGTATTGCCCACAACAACACTGCCGAGATAGGTACCAACACCCATTTACCTTTAAATTTACGGACTGCTGTAATATATTCACTCTTCCACAGATAGCCTGCAACAAAAAATGGAAAGAATACAACAATTCTCGATGCAGACAGAAATGTCGTAAACTCCGGTCTGGTTCCCGCCCATAATGCAATCGCAATGCTGAGTGGAACAATAAACCTGATCTTACCCAGCGCCTCAATAGTAAGACGGTAAATAAACAGTGCCAGAATATACCACATAACTGTTCCTGTAGGCCGCAGGATCTCATAATCTACAGATCTGCCCAGCCAGATCTGTGAATACCAGGTCAGACTGTAACCCAGAATGTAAGGTATCAAAAGATTCTTAAAGTTCTTCAGCGCATTCTGCGGTTTCTTTGATAAATAACCCGAAACAAAAATAAACGCAGGCATGTGGAAAATAGTAATAGCATACCAGACATATCTTACCACCATGTCTACTTTTACAAGATTGAATGCAATAATATGGTTAAATACTACCAGAAAGATAAGCAATACTTTAAAGTTATCGATCAGGTAGGAGTAAGGCACAGCCGGCCTCTCTTTCTTTGCTCTCATATTAAATATTATCCTTCTATCATATTCATGACCTGCCTGTAACAGGCAAATGTCAAACTTATTACATCAAGCATAACATATTTTTACGATTTATGGAATAGAAACTTAATAATCTGTTTAATAAAAATATTTCCATATGGGTATAATTTACTCTGTTTTTCAGTAATATGCACAATACAGCGCGGTTCAGCAGATTATATCTGTCGCATAAACCGCGCTGTATATCCGTTTTACTTTATTTATGCCAATATTTCCAGACACCATGTACTGCATAGGAGCAAAAAAACATACAGCTCTTAATTCTGCCGTATCCTGCATATCTGTAAACATTATAAGTCATAGCCGCTGATTTCAGCTTATTTCTGGATTTACCGCCTTCGCTTAAACGGTATTTCAGATACGGCTTATTAATACCTGCCGCATAGCCATATTTTCGCAGAACTTTCAGCCAGGTAATGTAGTCCTCATGGCTGTCATCATGCTCCATAGGAAATTCCCTCGCCACATCCGTTCTGAGCATCACCGAAGAACAATTGATACTATTATGTTTCAAAAGTTCCCTGTAAGTAATTCTCTCTTTCACAGGGATCATACGCCCTGTACTGCTTCCATCTGCCTTCATCAGTTCCCTGCCGGTGGAGCACAGTACATATCCGGACTCCTCGAGACGCTGCAGCTGCTCTTTCAGCTTGCCTTTTTCCCACCAGTCATCAGCATCCAGAAAGGCAATATAGGTTCCTTCTGCAAGCTTTACTCCTTTGTTTCTGGAACCTGCAGCTCCCATATTCTCTTTGTTCTTAATATATCGAAAGTTCTCTCTGCCCTCATAGGCAGACAGGACTTCCTGTGTACGATCTGTGGAACCGTCATCGATCACAAGAAGTTCCAGAGAAACTCCCTGTTCATAAACAGATTCCACAGCCTGTTTAATATATTTCTCTCCGTTGTAAACCGGCATGATCACAGATACCAGCGGTTTATTCATGGTCATTCCTCCGTTTTATTCTCTGATATTCCGGCTTCTTTTCCGGAATCCTTCAGCGCATTTACCTGCCTGTCATCTACTCCCTCGGATACCTCTTTCTGGAAAAAGATCTTAACTGTCATAAAGATCAGCTTAATATCCAGCAGAAAAGAATAGTTCTCAATATAAAACAGGTCCAGTTTCAATTTGTCATAAGGAGTGGTGTTATATTTACCGTAAACCTGTGCATATCCGGTCAGTCCGGCTTTTACCTTCAGTCGGTAATAGAACTCCGGAAGTTCTTTCTCATACTCATGCATGATCGTCTTACGCTCCGGACGCGGTCCAACCAGAGACATATCTCCCTTAAATACATTAAAAAGCTGCGGAAGCTCATCCAGATGAAGATTCCTTAATACCCTTCCAACCGGTGTGATACGGGAATCGTGCTTGGATGCAAGCCTGGCTCCATTTATCTCGGAATCCACACACATACTTCGGAACTTGCAGATTTTAAATGGTGTACCACCAATCGTAAGCCGGTCCTGAAAATAAAATACAGGTCCCTTGTCATATGCTTTTACAGCAATAGCTATGATCAGCATGATCGGTGAAGTAATAATAATACCGATACCGGAAATCAGAATATCCATAATCCTTTTCGCAACTCGCTGATCTACTGCCAGTCCCATATTTCGGGACATCAGAAGCGGTGTATCAAAAAGATGGATCCGCTCACTTCCCATCAGAATGATATCTGAAATCTTCGGACTGACATAACAACGAATGGAATGCGCAAAACAAAACTTCAGATAACGGTTTCTCTCTGTTGACGGAAGATCCCATATGATGACTCCATCATAGTCCCGCATCATCTTATGAATCTCTTTCTCTCCTACGCTGACGTGTACCTTACCGCTGATGTCATATTTATCCTTTCGGGAATTCATCTTAGAAATCAGATCATCCCCCGGATCACGGTCACCGTATATGACCAGCAGTCTGCGTGCACGATAAAGTCTGGAATAAATATATCTTGATCCAAAAATCCAGATAATGATCAGTATTAACTGCACCATTGTCATCTCAATCATCGGCCATACACTCAGAAACCATCTGTTGATCAGAGTAATCTCCAGATATTCCACCGCATTGGTACACAAAAGTGCCAGTGTCAGAGAATAAAATACATCTATCCTCTTAAGATATCCGACTTTAAGTCCTCCGTACAGTTTTGCAAACATGGCAAAAAGCAGACCGTATATCGCGATCAATACCCAGTTACCTTTCCGCCAGAATGGTTCATCGATCTGACCTCTGTAAACTGTATACCACACATAGGCAAAGACCGCCATCTGCGCCAGTACAACCAGACTTGCCAGACAGAACACGATAAATCGTTTATAATCTTCTCTCTTACTCACGTGATAACCTCTATTTCTTCTATACTTGTAAATATCACAAACCGATTTCTGCGGCTCTACATTTCCGTTTCATTTCGGTTATTTCATAAAGTCCTACCTATTATAACGTAAGTAGCATTATACGTCCACCCGTTTTCCTTAAATCTGTATATATTTACAGGCTATTATTCTTCCAGTTTCTCCCATTATTTTGTATATAATGTATAATTTTTCGTCGATTTAACTTGGTTTGTAGCGAAAATTTTACATATTTTTTTTATAAACCTATGGAAATATGCAAAAAAAAATTGTATAATATTGTGTAATAAATGAAAGCGAGGGTTCACTATTATGAAACAAAATAGTATGTTGGCTATGATTCTGGCCGGCGGTCGTGGCAGCCGTCTGCATGATCTTACCAATAAAGTGGCAAAGCCGGCCGTTTCATACGGCGGTAAATATCGTATCGTAGACTTTCCTTTAAGCAACTGCGCCAACAGTGGCGTTGATGTTGTAGGTGTACTTACACAGTATGAATCAATCCAGCTGAACAGTTATGTGGCAGCCGGCGGACGTTGGGGTCTTGATGCTAAAAACAGCGGTGTTTACGTTCTTCCTCCACGTGAGAAAGCAGATGAGAATCTGAATGTATATCGCGGAACTGCAGATGCAATCTCCCAGAATATTGATTTCATTGATAAATTTGATCCTGAATACGTTCTTGTTCTTTCCGGTGACCATATTTATAAAATGAACTATGACAAGATGCTTGCAGCCCACAAAGAAGCAAAGGCAGATGCAACCATCGCAGTTATCGGAGTTCCGATGAAAGAGGCAAGCCGTTTTGGTATCATGAATACTGATGAATCCGGACGTATCGTAGAATTCGAAGAGAAACCTGAGCATCCGAAGAGCAACCTTGCATCCATGGGTATCTATATCTTCACCTGGAAACTCCTCCGCAAGATGCTGATGGCTGATATCAAGAATCCGGATTCCAGCCATGACTTCGGTAAGGATATCATCCCTACTATGCTTAACGATAACAGAACTCTTTATGCATATAAATTTGAAGGATACTGGAAAGATGTTGGTACCATCGACTCTCTCTGGGAAGCAAACATGGATCTGTTAAGTTCCAAGAATGAACTGGATCTGGGTGATCCGTCCTGGAAGATTTATACAGAAGATGTTACCGCACTTCCACAGTACATCAGCGCAGAAGCAGATGTTAAAGATGCATATATCACACAGGGCTGTGTTGTTCAGGGCGAAGTTAAGCATTCCGTTCTCTTTACAGGTGTTAAGATTGGTGCAGGTGCCAGAATTATCGACAGTGTACTGATGCCGGGTGTTGTTGTAGAAGAAGGTGCCGTTGTTCAGCGTGCACTTGTAGCTGACGGTGTCCGCATCGGTAAAGGTGCAGTTGTCGGTGCCGCAGACAGTGAGCACATTGAGCTTGTAGCGAAACGCGTAAAGGGGGCAGAATAATATGTATAAGGCATTTGGAATCGTAAGCTCTTCCGGGAGAAATATTTATGTAGATGGTATGCAGGATTATCGCCCAATCGGTGCATTTTCCTTCCTTGGCAGATACAGAGTCATTGACTTTCCTATCTCCAATATGACTAATAGTGATATTGAACGCATTCAGGTTTATATCAACAACAAACCGCGTTCTGTTGTAGAGCACCTTGGAACAGGACGTCATTACAACATCAACTCCAAGAGTGGAAAGCTTCAGCTTCTCTTCTCTGAGCACAATAATGACAACGATATCTACAATACAGATATTTCATGCTATATGGATAATATGGAATCCTTAAGCAGAATGAATCATCCATATGTTGTTATTGCTCCAAGCTATATGGTTTATTCTATTGATTTCGATCAGTTTTTACATACACATATTGAATCCGGCGCAGATGTCACCCTCCTTTATCATTCTGTTGATAATGCCAAAGAAGCTTATCTGACCTGTAATGTTCTGGATCTGAACCGTCAGAAAGGTGTTGATTCCATCGAACCGAACCATGGTAATAAGAAAAACCAGAATATCTACATGGATACCTGTGTGATGAAGACAGAACTCTTCATCAGTCTGGTTAAAGAAGCCAAAAAACTTTCCTCCATGTACACTCTGGCAGATATCCTGAATGACAAATGCGAAACTCTGGATATCCGTGGTGTTGCCCACAAGGGATTCTTTGCAAGCATTACAGACTTTCCAAGTTATTATTCTGCAAATATGAATCTTCTTAACTACAAAGCGGCTCAGGAACTGTTCCATGAGAACTGGCCAATCTACACACGTACCAATGACTCCTGCCCGACTCAGTATTTCGATACAGCCGAAGTTAGGAATTCCGTAATTTCCAACGGCTGCCAGATCGAAGGCACTGTTGAAAATTCCGTAATTGGACGTGGATGTATCGTAAAAAAAGGTGCTGTTGTCAGAAACAGTGTTATACTCGCTGAAGTTACAATCGGTGAAGATGTTCATGTAGAGAATGAAGTCGTTGACAAATGGGCACGACTTATCCATAAGAAAGAAATCGTTTCCCCGGCTGACCAGCCTGGTTATATCAGAAGAGATGATACTCTCTAATTTGTGATTAAGTAAATAGAGCGAGCCTCTGGGAGTTGCTACTTCCAGGGGCTTTATTTTGTCCGCTTTCATTATAGTATCTGTTATTTTTTTAATCAATTTACCTTATTTTTATGTTTTAGGTAGATATCAAGTTCAAACGCCTTACCGTGCAAGCACGAACGGCTTTTTGACCTTTTGACCCTGATATCATATAATTTGTGTTTGATAAATTTGTAAGATTTCACAAACTCTTCACACATTTCCCCTTGCATTTCATTCCTTGCGTGTTATAATACAGCTGTAACAAAGATAAAGAACAAGCAAACAACTGAATACTCAAAAATACTTAACACCACCTGGAGCATCACAGAGTGCTCTTGATTATGATAGTGTCAAGCGTGTCACCTCAGCTGTAAAAATGGAGGAAAAGTCAAATGAATACTTTAAAAGCTGAAAAAAGAACAATGGACACAAAGGCCAAAAGATTAAGAAGAGAAGGCTACGTTACAGGTAACGTATTTGGCAGAGAGATGGAAGGTTCTCTTCCTGTTAAAATCGAGAAATCTGCTGTCGAGAAACTTCTCAAGACAAGTAACAAAGGAAGCCAGATTATGCTGGATGTAGATGGTCAGTCATATGACGTACTGATCAAAGAGATCCAGTTCAATCCGTTAAAAGGACAGGTGGATGAAATAGATTTCCAGGCACTGGTAAGCAATGAGAAAGTACATTCCGTAGCAGAGATCGTACTTGTAAACCATGACAAACTGGCAGCCGGTGTATTACAGCAGCATTTGGAAGAAATCTCCTTCCGTGCTCTCCCATCAGCACTGGTAGACAAAGTTATGGTAGATGTCGGTGACATGAAAGTCGGCGATGTAATCAAAGTTAAAGACCTCGCCATTGCCCAGGACAAAGACGTAGACTTAAAGACAGACCTCGAGGCCGCAGTCGTATCCGTAGCCGCAGTTCACGTAGATCCGGCTCTGGAAGCTGAGGAAGAGGCTGCTGAAGAAGAAGCTAAATAACATAATATCTTTTTTAATATTTATTCAGGTACGCCAAAGCGTACCTGAATTTTTTTACTCAAAATATCCCCGTTCACAAACAATTGACCTTTCCAGTTATCTACGCTATCATAATAGTATCACACTTTTTAAGGAGGAAATTCCAATGAAAAAATTCATGGAAGAATTCAAAGCATTTGCCCTTCGCGGCAATGTCATGGACATGGCAGTCGGTGTCATTATCGGAGGTGCTTTTTCCGGAATCGTAACCTCTTTGACCGACAACTTCATCAACCCAATTCTTAATGTACTCACAGGCGGTGCTACATACACACTCCAGGATGTATCCGGATTCGCATCCTCATTCATTGCATCCGTGGTGAACTTCATCATCATGGCCTTCATCCTCTTCTGCCTGCTTAAAGCAGTAAACAAAGTCACCTCCCTCGGTGCCAAAAAAGACGAACCAGCCGCTCCGACAACTAAGAAATGCCCATTCTGTATGAGCGAAATCGATATCAAAGCAACACGCTGTCCACACTGCACTTCCCAGTTACCGGAAGAGTAATTCCCAAACATTCAAACAATTATTAAGGATGGAAATCTTATACTTTCCATCCTCCTTTTTATACTTATATATTCCAGCTTCCATCACAAAGCAACATGCCCTTCAATTTCAACTCCACCACAGAGCAACGCGCCCTCCCACACCTGGTGAATCCGCCAAGTTAACAAAATTTCCTACTTCCACAACTACGCGCTGCCCTTCAAAAAAGCCCAAGGGGTGTCCAGAGGGGACGCGGCTTTGCGGCCCCTTTGGGGTTTTCTTTTGAAGTTTTCTTAAAACTCAAACTTCCTAATTTCGCAATTCTTAATTCCAAACTTTGCAAATTCCTCATTCGTCATATCTGAAAAATAAGACTGAATCGCTCTCGAAATCCCATTATGCGCAACCAGCAGATAAACCTTATCATCCGCCTCTTTCTTAATATCATCGATCAGATTATAAATCCTCTGACAAAGATGAAGCATAGATTCTCCACCTTCATAAGTATTGGCAAAACTTTCTTTCGCTTTCTTAAACTCCTCTCCATTTCTCGGCGTAGACTCATACTTACCAAAATTCTGTTCCTTCAGTCTTGGTTCCATTCTCGCCGGAATTCCTGTAATCTCGGATACATGTCTCGCAGTCTCAGCCGCACGTACCAGCGGAGAATAAAGAATCTCATCAATATGAATCCCCTGCTTCAGAATTTCCTCACCAAGCTCCTTCGCCTGCTCATGACCTTTCTCAGTAAGCTCAATATCTGTCGCACCACAGATTTTATTCTCTACATTCCACACAGTCTGTCCATGTCTCGCAAAATAAAAATATCCCATCGTATCTCATTTCCTTTCCTGTCTGATCTGGTACATTGTCACATCATGTACCGATATTTCTCTGGTTCACGGCAGGCACACTTTATTCTATACCAGCCTCTTATCAGACATTTTACCAATCCACACTCAGAAACTCAATACTCTGGGATATTCCATTTTTCAATAACGGTATCCGTTTCTACCTATACCCTTATTCTTTCTCTTCCTCCTGCTCCAGCAGCCTGAATGATAATTCCAGATAAAAAATCTCCTCCGGATCATCCAGGTCAGACTGTAAGATCTCCCTAATCCTGTCCAATCTGTAAAGAAACGTACTTCGATGTATAAACAGCTCCCTCGCTGCCTGAGTCGCACTCAGATGTTCTTCCAGATACACCCTCAGCGTTTCCATATATTGTGTCTGATTTTCTTCATCATGCTTCTTCAGTTCCAGCAGTCCCTCATGGCAGATCATTGACCCCGGCAGCCTTCTTGTAGACTGTTCCAGTATATACGTCAGTGCCACCTGACTGAAATAATGGATCCACAGATAAGGTTTCTTACGACTTCCTACATCCAACGCAGTCTTCGCCTGTACATACTGTCTACGCAGATTCATATGCCCTTCCATCACCCTGCTGTATCCCGCTTTCAAATAAGTATCACGGATGAAATAAATCAGCTTGCCTGCCACCTCTTCCTGATTCATTCCCAGTCTGGTAAGATTAAAAAATACTACAATTTCATCCTGATAAAGAAAGCTCACCGAATCTGGAACTTTCTTCTTAATATACCGGCAAATTGCTTTCGTGGAAAGATTCTGTTGATTCAGATAAATAATCTGCAGAATCAGGCACATATATTCATGGTTTCCACTCCATCCCAGTTCACTCAATTCCCTGCTCACTTGCATATAATCCGCTGTCCTGTCAGACAGAATCCTGACAAAAATCTGCTCCATATCCCTGTCCGGATCTTCTTCCTCCGCTTCATGTGCAAGCAGATACTCCAGTTTCTCCACCAAAATATCCAGCACACAGATAACCCGCGGCGTAATCTCTGCCCTGCATTCCGTCAAAACCAGCCTATGAGTGGCTTTCTCATCCACAAACAGATTTCTGTTCATTGAACGGCATCCACTGATATAAGCCGGAAACATCACATATTCATGTGTATCTGCCATCTCACGGTAAGTCTCATTCTGCAGAAGCGCATTTACATACTCCATATTCAGCCCGTCATCTGTGTACAGCCGCGCTCTGTGCGGTAAATACTCACTTCCCGCTTCCGCCACAAAAGTAAAATCCAGTCCCATTACAGTCAGCGGATTCTGCAGAAATTCTGAAGTCACCTGCAAGAGCCGGTCCATTCCGGCATGCTCTAACATCAGGTCATGGATCTTTCGTTCCCATTCATCAGCTGCATCAAAAATCTCCTGCATGTCATTCATAAATTCTGCGATTTCTTCCAGACTCTCAAGCGCCACCTGAATATAAGCCCTTTTCCCAACTGCCTCTCCTTCCTCTTCTTTTCTGGCAGCATCTTTTTGTTTACAGAAAATCCAGAAAATATCTTCCATCTTCGAACTTACTGGCTCCCACTCATCAGCATTACAGCCCTGAATCACATATGCATGTCCTGCCCGAAATCCGTCTTCTGACTTTTTTCCCTTTTTGCTTATTCCACAACGCAAAAAAGGGCGTAGATATCCGTCTGAACCGGATAAATTCCCCCTTTCCAGAATTTCATATTTCTCTTTTATTTTCTCATATAAATAAACTGATGACAGCCGCAAGTCTACAATCCTCCTGTCGCATAATTCCAACGCTTATTGTACCAGTCAATTCCATATCAAATCCACTTCATACACGTCTGCAGGCCTCATTTCTCACACAATAAACGTCTTCGCAACTTCCACAGCTTCAATACAGTTCTCCGTATAAGCATCTGCTCCCATATTCTTCGCCAACTGCTCAGTCACTGCGCCGCCGCCAACCATAATCTTAAACTTATGCTTACTGCTGCTTCGCTTCAAAGACTTCACCACCTGCTCCATCTCCGGGATTGAAGTGCTCAAAAGAGAGGAAATGCACACGATCGACACATCCGGATTCTGTTTTACAGCACGCATAAACTGCTTCTCCGAAATATCCACCCCCAGATCGATCACCTTAAATCCTGCACTTCTGAACATGATCGCAACCAGATTCTTACCAACATCATGAAGATCTCCCTCCACAGTTCCAAGAATCACAGTCCCGATATTCCGCCTGCTAAACTGCGCGTCTTGTTCCTCAAGCAGTTCAAACCCCTTACGCACACTTCGAGCCGCCGCCAGAATTTTAATAATATCCGCACCATTAGATTTATAATTCTCTCCCACTGTTCTCATAGCAGGAGTCATCGCTTCCTCTACGATCCGTGCAGAAGAAATATGCTGCTTTATCGCCTCTCTAACCAGCTTCTCCGTATCCCCCGGATGACCGTCTTCAATTGCTTTCTGTAACTGTTCAAGTACTGTCATATATCAAGCCCGCCCTTAACCATTCTCCTACAAAAAATCCCCCGCCTTACGGCGAAGGATTTTTTATATCCATTCACGCTCACAATTACTGCAATAACTGCGTTCTCAACATATATTCTATCATAGCACGCCGTCATTTACAATGTAAAAGCACTTTCATTTTCATCCTGTAACCCCCTCTGTAAAAACACTACTGAACTTTTCACTCCAGTAAATAACAACTCGTATACGCAATCGTACAGTCTCCATAATAATACTGTAGCCCATTTGCCTGACAGACCTGCGTCACCAGCATTCCATAAGCTTCCATAGACGAAAAAGCCTGCTTCGGAAATCTGCATGGCGCATCCGGATAAGTACAGACTTTGCATTTCGTACAACATCCTGCTCCAATTGCCAGCATATCCGGATAAAGTTCTCTCAGCTTTTTCTCAAACTCTACAAAATACTCTTTATGTCTGGCCTCCGTTTCCATCATGCCCTCGCCATCAAGAGCATCCTCCAGCTCACCAACCGTCTGGACAATAATTCCATATTTATACTGACGGACTTTTGCTTCACATTCCTTAAGAGATCCGCATCCCGGAGGACAGCTCCAGCACTTGTCATATTTATGACACGTATCCGCTGCACACATCTGCCTCACTTCCGGTTTCAGCTCAATCGTATCACAGTCCAACAATGCCACATATGAAAATCCCTGCTTCATTCCCATCTGCTCTAATTTTTCCATATCCATAAACTCAATCCCCCTCTCAGAACTTTCATATAATCAAATTTTCACCCAATTCTAATAACTTTTTTAGTTCACGCAAAAAATATTCGTCCTATTCTCTACTTACTCATCACTCAATCATTGATCTCTGCTTTTATTCATTTACCTTAATAAATCCCAGTTCATCAATAAAATGATCCTGAAACTCAGCCGAAGCAGCCAGCTCCACGAAATCAATCTTTCTCACCAGCTCATCCATCTCCAACATCTCATTCTCATTCACAAGCGCAATCTTCGCGCCCTCACCAGCAGCATTTCCTACTGGCTTCACTTCCTTCACAAGTGCTGTCGGAATCAGTCCGATTTTCCCTGCACTGACCGGATCCATATAATTACCAAAAGCACCCGCAATATATACTGAACTGATTTCATCTTCTGTAATACCAAGCCGTTCCATAAGCATCTGGATCCCAGCTGCAATCGCAGCTTTCGCAAGCTGGACCTCTCCGATATCCTTCTGTGTCAGATAAACCCCATGTTCATTCCCGGCCTGTTCCGGCGGCACCAGCATAAACACTCCTTGATTTTCCTGTCCGGTGCTCAACGCTCCATTCTCATCCAGCATTCCCGCATCCAGAAGCCCTGCCACCAGATCGATCAGACCCGAACCACACAAACCAACTGCCGGTTTATCTCCCACAGTTGTATAACTCCATTTTCCAGCCTCATACTTCACATGATCCACGGCACCTGCTGCGCCACGCATTCCACACTCAATCTTCGCACCCTCAAAAGCAGGTCCCGCCGCAGTGGAACAAGTCACCAGATGCTCTCTGTTCCCCAAAACCATTTCACCATTCGTCCCAATATCAATCATCAGTGAGATCTCCTCTTGCAAGTCCTGCCTCAACGCCAGCAGACATCCACAAGTATCCGCCCCCACATAACCGGCAATATCCGGCAGCATGATCAACTCAGCTTTCCTGTGCACAGCCAGCCCATAATCCCCGGCATCCAACACCAGTCTCTCACTCACAGCCGGCGTATAAGGCGCATGTACCAGCGAAGCCGGAGAAATCCCCAGAAACAAATGATGCATACAAGTATTTCCCACAATACACACCTGAAAAATATCTCTTCTGTCAATCCCAGCATCATCTGCCAGAATACCCAGCATCTCATTGACAGCTTCACGGATACACATACTCAGCACTTCAGCACCATGCTCCAACGCATAATTTGCCCGCATGATCACATCCGCTCCATACTGCGCCTGCGGATTCATCCGACTCTCCACCGCCATAGTCCTGCCATCCTCACCATCCAGCAAATACCCAGCGATCGTAGTCGTCCCAATATCAAACGCCGCCAGACACCGTCGTCCAGCAACTTTTCTCATTTCCAGAATCCGCCGTCCACTATAAATCACATACCAGTCATCAGAATCTCTGCGCATTCCATACAGTTCTCCTGCTAACCTCAGATCCACTTCCATACTCTCCGGATCAACACCGCTATCTTTCTCCGCCAATTCATTCAAAAGTCTCTGCCAGTCTGACCGCTTCTCCCCAGGTTTCGCCTTCTCCAACTCAACCTGTGCCATCCGCAGTCCCGGTTCAAACACAACTTCTCTGTTAAATCCATCCGTCAAAATCTTCTCATTGCCAGCCTTGTCCAATGTCTCCACTACACAAGTCTCACCTTCACCAATCCGCACCTGACACGCCTTAACCACTTCACCATTAATCTTAACCAGACACTTTCCACATTTACCAAGACCTCCACAAGGCGCATCCGGTCTCAGTCCAGCCCTGATCTCCGCTTCCAGCACCGACATCCCGGCTTCCACCTCTATCTCAAAATTCTCTCTCACAAACTTTACCCAAGCCATAAAAAACCTCCCATATACACCCAACAATTAACTCCGTTCATCTATCTGCTCACATCCAGCATCTGCTTCACAACCTAACTTCACCAAACTGCCAATTGCAATCCCTTTCCCAATTCGGCATATCCGAATATCTGCTCTACAATTAGTCAAACACTACCGAAACCAGCTTACAGCTCAGAAAAATATTTTATTTCATGTGCATTTGCAGGAGTCTTAGATATTCTTAGCCCTCAGAAATCTGCGTTATGAGCAGACTGCATCACTGTCTGAGCGAAGTCTGCAACGAAGCGAGTTTGATAAGGCTGCTCATGCCCTTAGCAGATTTCTGAGAGCTTAGAATATCTTAGACTCCGAAACCGCACATGAAATAAAATATTTTTCTGAGCGTCCTCTTTCATTATAACACGCCACAAAAAATCCCCAAATACGCGAAAGGACCACTCCACAGAGCAGTCCCTCCCCATTATATTTTCATGTTATACTTATACCCGTAATAACCAGGTTCAAGTTCAGATTCCGCTTAAGCCGCAGCCAACTTCTTAGCCAATGAAGCTGCACTGGCCGCATCATCAGAATAACCATCAGCCCCAATCTCCTCAGCAAACGCCTCGGTAATCGGTGCCCCGCCAACCATAACCTTAATATTGCCTCTGAAATCTGCCTCATTCAGCGCCTCAACAGTCTCTTTCAAAGCCGGCATAGTAGTTGTCAGTAAAGCAGAAAGTGCAATAATCTTAACATCCGGATTCTCTTTATAACACTCAATAATCTTAGCCGCCGGAACATCAACTCCAAGATCAATCACTTCAAAACCGGCACTCTCAATCATCATAGCAACCAGATTCTTACCAATATCATGAAGATCACCGGAAACAGTTGCAATAATAACTTTACCCAATGCACCTGTAGAACCACTTGCCAGATGCGGTTTCAGAACTTCAACGCCTTTCTTCATGGCACGTGCTGCAACCAGCATCTCCGGAACAAAAATTTCACCATTCTTAAATTTATCACCAACAACAGACATGGCACTGATCATACCGTCATTCAGGATTGCAACCGGATCATCACCTTCATCAATGGCTTCCTGCACAGCCGGTCCTACTAATTTCGCTTTTCCTTTTTCTACTAATTCAGCAACTTCATTTATTTTAGACATAATCAAACCCTCCCTGTTATTTTTTGAATCTTCATATCAAAATTCCATACATTCAAATTTTCTATCTTTATATCCACAGTCAAACCCTGCATTTCAGATTTTTCAGCTTATTTCTTTTTCACTGTACCGATCAATCCCTCTCTGTAAGCTCCGATATACTCCATACAGTAATCATCCAGACCAAGTAATGCCTCTGTTGCATAAACAAGTCCAAGCATATCCTTATTAGTCGGATCCATAATTCCGCTGTCCAGTCCGGCATTCATTGCCAGTACCAGGAAACCATAATTGATCAGCTTACGAACTGGCAGATTAAAGGAAATATTACTGATTGCTGCTGTGATATGAATAGATGGATACTGCTCACGTACACTTGTGATCGTCTCAATATTAGTAGCAATACCATCCTCAGAAGTACAGAGCATCTCAACCAGCGGATCAATATGGATTCTGTTCGGAGCAATTCCATACTCTTTCGCTTTCGCCATGATCTTGTCAAAAACTTTCAGCCGGTCTGCCGCACATTTCGGAATTCCTGTATTATCACTCAACAATGCAATTACCTGCCATCCTTCATTTCCCGGCTCTGCCATGATCGGAAAAATCGTATCAATCTTATGTCCCTCTCCTGATACAGAATTAAAAATTCCAGGTTTCTTACAGAATTTATACGCCTGTGCCAGAACATCCGGACTCGGACTGTCAATAGAAATCGGTAGATCCGTAACCTCCTGGATACAGTCGATCATCCATTTCAGAGTTTCCACTTCCTCAGCTTCCGGAACAGAAGCACAACAGTCAATATAAGTAGCTCCACTTTCCGCCTGAAGCTTTGCTCTTGCTTTAATAAATTCTGAATCTCTTTTCGCAATCGCTTCTGCAACAATCGGAATAGAGCCATTAATTTTTTCCCCAATAATAATCATTTCTCAAACACCTCCAAAACCACTTCCACTAAACAAAAACTAAAACATGATCTGCCATGGAAGTCTTGTAGATTCAGATGCCTTAATACCAAATTTCTCTTCATTCAGCTTGTCAATAGAATCGCAAAGAGATTTGTAAACTCCCGGATAAACAGAGCCAGGACCACCCTGCGCAATACAAGGAATAAAGTATTTATTTCCACACTCTTCGCAGACACGGCGAACAACTGCATCACAGTTCTCATCTGTCCATCCTTCGAAATCAACCGCACGGTTCTCGATACCACCCATGAAACTGATCTTTCCGCCATACTTCTTGATCAGTTCCGGCAGATTATTGGTTTCCATACAGCCCTGCCATACATCAATTCCCATTTCGATCATTGACGGAACCAATGTTGCAGCATAACTGTCAGAATGATGGATAACCAGTTCCACACCATGACTGTGATAGTATCCATAAATCTCTTTATATGGTTCAAGCAAAAATTCATCAAACATTGCCGGACTCATAAATGTACTGTCCAGTCCGCCCCAGTCATCATGATGGAATAATGCATCCGGATGAAGGTTAGAGCAGATACCTTCAGCCAGTTCCAGTTCCCATTCTGTCAGATATTTAATCAGGTCATGCATTTCATCTGGATTTGTAATGTAATAAACCAGCGCATTACTGATCTCGCACAGATGATGTGTCTGCTCAAATAACCCCGGTGCAACGAAAGCTGCCTTAAACGCCTGATCTCCGTCAACTGCATCATATTGAGCCTTCACCATGTCCCACTGATCCTGGGTAAATTTCAGAGACGGTGCATGTACATAATCTTTCCAGTCCTCAATATCTTTTACTACAATTTTATCAGGAGTATGTACTGGAAAAGAACCCGGAACACCTTTCGGGAAAGTATTGGTTACACCCCATGCATTTACTACATTTTCCTGTCCGGGCTGAAGCAGTGGATTTGCAAACATAAACGGATGGAAAAGAAGCTGTACTGCTTCATACTGATTGACAAATCTGTCAGGATTACCGCCTTTTATGACTTCAAGCATGTTCTGTTTTGGTGTTAACATATAATCTACCTCCTCATATATTTTCGGAAATGCCCCCACATTCCCATATTTATTTGGTTAAATCGTTATTATTATCTTTGTTTTCGATGGTTTTATTGTATCATTTGTATATTTTAAAAGATATACTTAGATATGTGGAATTTTTCCCATTGTATTCATACAATTTGTATGAACTATTTTCATATCATCTTTTTTATCCAGTATAAACAGTAACGCATAAAAATTCATTTCAAATTACCAGTTCCACTTGTAAGCCCTGTCCAAACACTGTATAATTTTAATATCTACAAATTACTTAACAGGTGGTAAACACAATGCATTTAAAAAAATTTCTGATTCCGCTTCTCTCTGTCAGCCTTCTTCTGACTCCTGTATACAGCGTCTGTGCAGAAGAACAGGGGACACTCTCTCCTTCTTCAGAAAACTCTGACAGTGTATTTGGCGGAACATCCACTTCAGCCGAACCGGTTACAGATGAAGAGCTTCAGGCGCTTTTGAATCAGATTCAGGGACAACTTCCTGTCGATAATGGAAACTGGTCTGTTTTTGTATCAGATCTTATAAACGAGACAGAAGGCTGTATTAATGAACAGTCAATGCAGGCTGCCAGCCTGATCAAGCTCTATATCATGGGTGCCATCTATGAGAATTATGAACAGATCACAGAACAGTACGGCAAAGATTCCGTAGACTCTGATCTTTATTCCATGATCACGGTCAGTGATAACGATGCAGCCAATACTCTGACAACCTATCTGGGAAGCGGAGATTCCAATGCCGGTATGCAGGCTGTAAACGACTTCTGTCAAGCACATGGCTATACTCAGACCCACATGGGTCGTATGCTTCTGGCAAGCAATGACCAGGATGATAATTACACTTCTGTAACAGATTGTGGACACTTTCTCATTGAAATTTATAAGGAAGAGGAGTCAAGTTACGCTCATGCATCTGACATGTATACCCTGCTCAAAGCTCAGACCCGGCAGAACAAAATTCCGGCAGATCTCCCATCCGGAGTAAAAACAGCAAACAAAACAGGCGAACTTGACAATGTAGAGAATGACGCTGGAATTATTTATGATGCTGCAAACGATCTGGTCATCGTATTTATGTCCCAGAATCTCTCCAACGTTGGAACTGCCCAGAGCACGATCGCGTCTCTGAGCCGAAATATTTATGATTATTATAATAAATAAAGGGCGAAACGCTCCGGCATATTATAATATATATTTATAAGCAGAAGGAGGATCTACTTATGAAGAAAAGAAAAAGTATTATTATTCCTATGATGCTTGCAGCCGCAGTTGCTGCCGCATCTGTACCATGTAGTTCTCAGGATATAAAAGCATCCTGTAATACCTATGAAGTCAGTGTTGCTAAAGGTTATCTGGCTCTGCGCACTTCAATGGCCTACACTTCTTCCAATGAAATCGGTGAACTGTATTCCGGTGATCTGGTCGAAGTTACCGAATATACCAACGGCGATTACTGGTATGTTTATTCTCCAAAATATGACTGCTGGGGATATGTAAACAATGATTACCTAATTGCCTTGTCCTCTCAGTCAGGAAACTACTATCCTACTTCCTATACAGTCAGCGTGAATAAAGGATATCTGGCTCTGCGTACACAGAAAGCCTATGACGATTCCAATGAGATCGGACAGCTTTATTCCGGCGATACTGTACTGGTTTCAGACAGCAGCGATTCCAAATACTGGTATGTTTATGCCCCTAAGCTTAATCAATATGGTTATGTAGACAAAAACTATATCTATTATAATGGGAGAACCGGCGTTTCGAATTTTACCCCGTATTTTGGTGAATCAAGAACCGTCAGCGTTGCTAAAGGTTATCTGGCCCTGCGTACACAGAAAGCTTACGACTCTTCCAATGAAATCGGACAGCTTTATTCCGGCGATGTAGTTCAGCTTCTGGATACCAGTGACACACAGTACTGGTATGTTTACTCTCCGAAATATGACCTGAACGGTTTTGTAAACAAAGATTATCTTATCGGCGGAACCACATATACCACCAGAACCGTCAGCGTTGCTAAAGGTTATCTGGCTCTGCGTTCTGCCAAAGCATATGATTCTTCCAATGAAATCGGACAGTTATACTCCGGTGATATTGTTCAGCTTATTGATTCAAGCGACACACAATACTGGTATATTTACTCTCCAAAACTTTCCAATTATGGATATGTCAATAAAGATTATCTGTATTGATAAACCAGCCTGGCAGCTCACTCATAAACAGGATGTTGCCAGGCAACTCAGTTAATAGAATAAAATGTAGAAAGGACTCGCAGAATATGAGCCCCAAAAGACAGGTAAACCACAACATCCGCAAACACTTTAATGGTGTTATTTATAACATTTCACGTTACACAGAAATCGTACTTTCCATCGTCATCCTTGTAGTGATCGCACTGGCAGGGATACGCCTGATCATGGAAGTGGCAGGTACTTCGGTTTCTGCAATGGACACAGAATTCTTTACAAGCTTTCTCTCCCAGGCATTATCCCTAGTAGTAGGTGTCGAATTTGTAAAAATGCTCTGCCAGCATTCCGCCCAGACAGTTGTCGAAGTCCTGATGTTTGCCACCGCCCGTCAGATGGTAGTTGAACATCTTGGACCAAGTGAAACACTTCTAGGTGTGATCAGTATTGCAATCCTTTTCGGTATCCGTAAATACCTCATGACTGACAATGATGATATGAACTCACGAAAGCATAGAGAAGAGGAATAATAAAGAGACTGCACGTCAGATACTGTCTGTAAATCTTACAGATAATATCTGAACTATGCAGTCTCTTTTTTATTTCCACATACTGATAAACGGGCGTCTCAAAAAAAGTTATTTTATATTCTATAGTTAATGGTTACCAGCATGATGGTTTCTACTTAATCTAATCAATAATTTCCACCAAAGAATTTACCCTCCTTTGGAAGTTCATAATCTTTGAAATAAGCACTAAAATCTATCTTCAAATAATTACACAGATCCGCAAGCTCAACCATTGTATTATCGTTTACAGGAATGCCATTCTTCCTGCGGTCTTTCTCTGCCAGAATTTCTTTCTCACCATGTGTATAAATCTGCTCTGCCCCTTCTGCTTTAGGACTCTGACGAAGAGTTTCCAGATATTCTGAAAAATGTGCTTTAATATCCTCTGCATTTCCAAAAATTGCAGGATCAATAGCTGCAAATCCATGGCAGATACCAGTTTTGTCCTTAAAAGTGCAGCACTTATCAGAAGTAACACCCATAGAAAGAATAGAGCTGAAAATCTCACAGAGCATTCCATATCCATAACCTTTATGGCTTCCGTTTACCTCTTTATTTCCACCAAGCGGCATAATTCCGCCGCCTTTCTTACCAACAATATTTGCAAGTACATCCGGTGCATCTGTGCTTTCCTGTCCATCTGCTCCGAGAGCCCAGCCTGCAGGAAGTGGCTTACCCGATTTATTATACATTTCCAGTTTTCCTCTGGTCACTACTGTTGTAGAACAGTCAAATAAAAATGGATATGGTTCTGCAGGCATTGCTACTGCAATCGGGTTGGAACCCAGCATTGCTTTTCGTCCAAAAGTAGGCACCATGATTGCTTCTGAGTTGGTGCATGCCATACCAAGCAGTCCCTGTTTGGAAGCCATTTCAGCATAATATCCCGCAATACCAAAATGATTAGAATTTCTTACCGATACAAAACCCACACCAGTCTTATTCGCCTTTTCAATGGCTTTCTCCATTGCAAAGTGACTGATCAGCTGTCCCATTCCGTCATGTCCGTCGATCACTGCTGATACAGGTGTTTCAAATACGACCTCCGGTTTTGCATCCGGGTGAATAGTTCCCTTTTCAATTCCTTTATCATATCTTACCATTCTCTGCATTCCATGGCTTTCAATTCCATACAGATCCGCAGTAAGTAAAACATCTTTGATAATATTAGTCTGTTCTTCATTGAAACCAAACTTACGAAATACATCGTGGCAAAAAGTATTTAATGTGTCATAACTCCATTTTACATAACCCATAACTGTAAAGCCCCTCCTTGAAGTATTACTCATTTTCTTTTTGGTATTACCAATTTGTTGAATTGATTATACCACTTCTTTTTTCAAAGCGCAATATCCTATTTTATTTTTGTAACCTATTATTTTTTGAAACATGTTGTTATAACAACACATTTTTCTGACTGCATGTGGTATACTTTATAAAAGAAATCAGAAATAGTTTTTCCAATATCGCTCATTATATAAGCTGGATAAAAGCCGCCTCACTCAGGCAGATATTCGCAATCGAACAAGGAAGACTTGCCTGTTCTGGTCAGGCAACGGATATTACTATTCATAATCAGCATCATACAGGAGGATTTAGCAATGCAATTTATTAAGAATATCAAACATGAAGAAGTATTAAACCTTGCAGCTCAGGTTACTGCACAGGACGGTCAGATCGTAAGCAAAACTCTTGCTCAGAATCCTTACGTAAGTCTTACATTATTCGCATTTTCCAAGGGCGAAGAAATCAGTACACACGATTCCAAGGGTGATGCAATGGTTTACGTTCTGGAAGGAACCGGAAAATTTACAGTAGGCGGAAAAGAACATCTGGTAAACGCAGGAGAAACTCTTGTTATGCCAGCTACAATTCCTCACGCAGTATATGCGCAGGAAGACTTCAAGATGCTTCTTACAGTTGTGTTCCCGACAGAGAAATAATCTATAACATAGAGTCTCTGTAATCTTTATTTATTGATAATATTCTGCAAGATATTTTTGTCCCTTGCTTTTACAAAATCACGGGCATATACTATGAGCAGATAATGAGTGGTAAAAAAGTAATACCACGCATTATCTGCTCATAATTTTTGCCGATTTATTGAGAAAAACATCTGTAAGTAACAAAAAAAATCTGTCCGAAAAAGTTTTATATTATCGGAACATTATAGAAAAGGATGACTACATTATGATTCAGGATATTGCACCACATATTTACCACAACGAATACAAACCAGCTGCCCCTGATAAAACCAGCTTTATTCTGGTCTATGAAAAAGGTCAGATCCTTCTTCCACGTCAGGAACGTGAAGAAGCAATCACATTTCCGCATTTTCAGGAACTGGAGGCTAAACTCCCTGATCTGTACAGCAATTATATTTACCTGTTCTCAATTGATGACCAGCGCTTTTATCTGATCCCAGATCTCGATACCTCATTGCTTCCAAACTACGCGTTTCAGGATGTACGCATTCTGCGTACTGCTCATCCGCAGCATCTTGCATTCGCCGGCATCACAGGTCATCAGCTATTTCAGTGGTACACCAAAAGGCAATACTGCGGCTGCTGTGGAAAACCGATGGTTCACAGTCAGAAGGAACGTATGATGGAATGCCCGTCCTGCGGAAATCATGAATATCCGGTTCTGTGCCCTGCAGTTATCGTGGGGATCACAAACGGAGATAAGATTATCCTCTCCAAATATGAGGGGCGCAGATTCAAACGTTATGCTCTGATCGCAGGTTTTGCTGAAATTGGTGAAACGATTGAAGAAACAGTTCACCGTGAAGTCATGGAAGAAGTGGGATTGAAAGTCAAAAATCTCCGTTATTACAAGAGCCAGCCATGGTCTTTCACCGGCTCCCTGCTTTTTGGATTTTTCTGTGATGTAGATGGTGATGATACACTGACCGTTGATCATGAAGAACTTTCCATGGCACAATGGGTAGAACGTGATAAGATTCCGGATCAGGGCAATAACATCAGCCTGACTAAGGAAATGATGATGCTCTTCCGCGACGGAAATGAACCCAGATAAACACTTTGTACAGACAGGACTCTTTATACACCAAACATTCTTAGGAGAATCTTTTTAAGTTTTTGTATATCTAGGGAATGTTGCGGAACAATTTTTCAAAATATAACAAAAGGATACATACACTCTAATTTTATTGTGCATGTATCCTTTTTGTCTCTATATAAATCTCTATATAAAGCTTCCTCACTATATAATCAAAAGCATTCTTTATTATTCTTCACGCTGCACTCCCGTTGCCAAATCCACGACTCCTGCGTTTTCCATTACATTCCTGTTCAAATTCTTTCAGTTTTCGTCTTGCATCCGGCGTCAGGTTCGTTGGAACCTCAATCTGTACAGTTGCATATTCGTCACCGTGTACAGACGGATTATTCATTGCAACAATACCCTTGCCTCTTAAACGGATTTTAGTTCCTGACTGTGTACCTGGTTTAATATTACAGAGAACATCTCCATAAATGGTATGAACCTTTGCCTCACCACCAAATACTGCCGTTGTAAACGGAATATTCACAGTTGTATAAACATCTCTGCCTTCACGTCTGTATCCAGGTTTATCCTGAACATTTACTTTCAGAAGCAGGTCCCCGGCTTCGCCACCGCCGATTCCCGGATGTCCTTTTCCCTTAAGTCTGATAGATTTACCAGATTCAATACCTGCCGGAATATTGACTTCATAATTCTGGACACCACCGTTACTGCTCTGCAGACGGATAACCTTCTTGCCGCCGAAAGCCGCCTCATCAAAGCTGACAGTAACATCAGCATGAAGGTCTTCACCTTTACTGCTGTAAGAACCGCCAAATCCACCAAAACCACTTCCATGGAATCCACTGCTTCCAAATCCACCAGTACCGAATCCGCTTCCACCAAATCCACCGGATGATTTACCCTTCTTAAATCCACCGCCAAAGATATTCTTCAGTATATCATCCATGTCTTCTCCATTTTCAAAGTGGAACTCATGATATCCATTACCATCACTGTAAGATCCCTGGAAACTGCTTCCAAACGGATTACCCTGACTGCCGCCAAATCCACTGCCAAACGGGCTTCCCTGAGCTCCGCCATAATTACCGGCACCTTCTTCAAAAGCAGCATGACCAAACTGATCATATAACTTACGCTTCTTCTCATCACTCAGAACATCATAAGCTTCATTTACTTCCTTAAATCGTTCTGCAGCTGTGGCATTTCCCTCATTACTGTCCGGATGATATTTCTTAGCCAATTTTCGGTATGCTTTTTTTATCGCTGCTGCATCTGCGTTTCTGTTAACGCCTAAAACTTCATAATAGTCTCTCTTCAATATCATCACCTTCTTTCAAAAACAACGGGAAGCCAAAAGATTTGACCTCCCGTTGCTGTAATTTACATCTATTATCCTTCAATGGAGATGCTGTGCTTCTGTTCCACTGCTGGTTTTGCTTCTTTTTTCGGTACAAATAATGTCAGAATACCATGTTTGAATTCTGCTTTGATGTCGTCCTGATGCACTTCCTTACCTACATAAAAGCTACGGCTGCAGGCACCTGCATAACGTTCTCTACGGATATAACGTCCTGTCTCTTTCTCCTGCTCGTCTTTATCCAGACCTTTTTCCGCACTGATGGTCAGATAACCATTCTCCAGTGCTGCGTGAATCTCATCTTTTGTAAATCCAGGAAGATCTACAATCAATTCATATCCATTGCTCATTTCCTTGATATCTGTTTTCATAATGTGGTTTGCTTTATGTCCATAGAGTTTCTTCTCTGCATCCTTCATTGCTCTGTCATCATAATAAAATGGGAAATCTCCAAAAAAGTCATCAAATAAATTTTCTCCAAAAATACTAGGCATTAACATAAGTCATATCTCCTTTTCTAATATATTATATATGTCAAATCTGTTTACCAGATTTACTTTTCAAATCTATTTTATCGGTTTCTTCAACCTTTATTTTTCAGTATAAGTTTTTATTTCTATTTCTGTTTTATATTTCCGGCTGCCCCATTGACGGGTCAGCCGGAGTATTTATCTGTCAGCCTTCAATGGCAATTGTTTTCTTCTGTTCTACTGCAGGTTTCGCTTCTTTCTTCGGTACAAATAATGTCAGGATACCGTGTTTGAATTCTGCCTTAATGTCATCTTTTTCAACTTCTTTACCTACATAGAAGCTACGACTGCAGGCACCTGCATAACGTTCCTTACGGATATAACGTCCGGTTTCTTTCTCCTGCTCATCTTTGTCCAGACCTTTCTCTGCACTGATGGTCAGATAACCATTCTCCAGATCAGCCTTAACCTCATCTTTCGTGAATCCCGGAAGATCTACAACCAGTTCGTAACCTTTATCAGTTTCCTTGATATCTGTTTTCATTACGTGGCTGGCTCTGCGTCCGTAGAGTTTCTTCTCTACATCTTTCATATCTTTATCATAATAAAATGGGAAATCTCCAAAAAAGTCATCAAATAAATTTTCTCCAAAAATACTAGGCATCAACATAAGTCATCTCTCCTTTTCTATACCGTCCATCTGTATATGATGGACTCTCAGTTATGCATCTTTACCTTGTTTCTTTGGAACTTAGGTTATCAGGAATCTCATAGAACTTATTTCTTTGTTCTCTTTTTGTTCCCCTTCCTTTGTTCTGTATGTAATATAACACGCATTATTAGCACTGTCAAGAGGTGAGTGCTAATTTCACAATTTCTTCACATTTTCTTTTTTTATGAAAAAGTTGTAAAGTGGTGGTCATATTTGTAAATAGCCATTGTCTCTACAGAATATATTGCTGCAAATATAAAGTCTCCATCCATAATTTATTGCTTTTTGCAATTGAAGCAGGGGACTTAACTGATTCAGTTAATATATCTACAATAACAGATAAATTTATATCATCCGGATGAAATATTATATTTCATTTTTCACGTTAATGATATAAAATTATCAATGTAAATATCAGAGCATATTTGAAAAATCATTCTCAATCCTTTTCAAATATGCTCCGGAAAGGAACTTTTATACCAATGAAAACCAGGATTCAGGATATGACCTCCGGTTCGCCGGGACGGTTGATCATTCTTTTTGCAATTCCCCTGATGTTGGGGAATATCTGTCAGCAGCTTTATACAATGGTGGATACCATGGTCGTTGGCCAGATTGCAGGTGTAGAGGCTCTTGCAGCACTGGGCGCTGTTGACTTTCTGATGTGGGTTGTCACAGGAATATCCACCGGACTCACCCAGGGATTTTCCATTCAGCTTTCCCAGTATTATGGGGCAAAGAATTTCGAAAATCTGCGTAAATCTCTGGCACACAGTTATCGGCTGACCGCATTCATCGCAGTGGGAGTATTCATTCTCAGCCAGTCCTTTGCTTCACTGATATTAACAGGGCTGCATACACCTTCCAATATTATCGGAATGTCTCTGTTATATCT